>CAXNGR010000104.1:0-8803 GCA_964201265.1 Verrucomicrobiaceae bacterium | reverse complement strand
GCCTTCAAGGACATCACCGGACACGAGCCGAAGGCGTTTTACGGCGATGAACCTTGGAACGATATTCTGGACGCCTTCCCCGATCTCGACGTGATGGCCGTGGCCACGCCGGATCATCTGCACACGCAGCCGATTCTGGCCGCGCTGGCGCGAGGTGTGCATGTTTTGACGGAAAAACCGATGTGCCTCTCGATCCAGGAGGCAGATGAGATCATCGAAGCCGCGAAGGCGAAGAATTTGATCGTCGCCGTGGACATGCATAAGCGCTACGACCCCGACCACCTGCGCATCCGCGATGACATTCAAAACCGTATCGGCGCGCCGCTCTACGGCACCGCCTATCTCGAGGAACCGCTCGAAGTGAGCACCAGCACCTTCAAGTGGGTGGAAAGCAGTGATCCTTTCAGCTACGTCGGCCCGCACTGGACGGATCTGATCTGGAGCTACTACAAATCCAAGCCCGTGAGCCTCACCGCCGTGGGTCAGAAAAAGCGTCTCATCCGCGATGGCATCAACGCCTTCGACGCCGTGCAGGTGCGCGTGGACTACGACAACGGCATGTCGATCAACTACCACACCAACTGGATCACGCCCTCCGACTTTGAAGGCCCCGTCAATCAAGGCCACGAAATCCTCGGTGCGGACGGCAAGGTGGAGAGCGACCAGCAGTACCGTGGCTTTCGCTGGTGGAACGCCGGTGGCGGCTCCCGCACGAGCAACAATCACTTCACTCGTGAAGTTCAGCGTCCTGATGGCAGCAAGGGTTACATCGGTTACGGCGTCGATAGTCTGACGGTGGGCCTAGTGGCGGTCTGCCGCGTGAAATTTGCCCAGGAGTCACGCGATGCTGTCGCCAAACTCTATCCCACCGCTGAGGAAGCCCGCATCACCTGCGCCATCGTCGATGCGGCGGCTCGTGTGCGTGACTTGAACTGGAAACACATGCAGGAAGGCAAGGGCGCGACCGTCACCGCCCGCTTCGGCCAGGATGGCATCACCATCATTGACCCTAACTCCACCGAGGTCTTCCACACCATCTATGACAAGCCGCTCTGAGCTGACGTACAACAAACTTCCGAGTTCGTTGACTGAATGTGCCGTTAAACTTCAGATCGAACTTGGAAGCTCGAACTACTTTTTGCGCCAGTACCCGAGCTGTTTTTGAGCACCTAGGCGGGAATTACTAGGTTGACATTGAGCTTGAGCCTTCATACACAAGGACTTGTCATTTAGACTAAAATCCATCTATGAACCTATCCTCCGCCCAATTCCGCCGCGCCGCCGCCCTTCAGGAAAAAATCGAAGCCATGCAGACCGAGCTAGCCTCACTGCTCGGCAGCGGCCCCGCCGCATCAGGCAAGGGCAAGAAAGACAAAGACAAGCCTGCCAAGAAAAAGCGCACGATGTCTGCCTCGGCTCGCAAGCGCATCGCCGAAGCACAGAAAGCCCGCTGGGCCAAGCAGAAGGCCGCGACCGCCGCTTCTGAGAAGAAAGGCAAGTAAGCCTCTGCATTTTTAACTTTAAATCGAAAAGCTCCGGCAGAACTGCCGGAGCTTTTTTGTGGGTCAAGGCTGCGCCGTCAAAAAGATCAAGAAGATCAGGTTTCGTGCAGTGACCTTGACCACCGTTTGACTCCTTGACCATTCCTTGACTGCGCCAAGCACTCTACTTCACAAACATCGGATCATCCGGGTTCCCTTTGCTGAGCAGGTAGGCCATCAGGTCGAGAATATCGTCCTCCTTGAGCATGAACATCAGACCGGGCGGCATCATGCTGACTTTGCTCTCCTCGGTCTTCACCACGTCACGGGCATCCACATTGGTGAAGTTGTTCGGGTCCATCATGTTGGTGCAGACCATCATGATGTTCTCCTTCATGTTCGCGATGCGGCCAATGACCGTGCTACCATCCTTCTTGGTGAAGACCGTGCTACCGTACTGATCACTGATCTCCTTGCTCGGCTCCAGGATGTGCTCCAGCAGGTCACGCGGACTGTATTTCCCGGCCACGCTGGTTAAATCAGGACCAACAGCGCCACCTTCGTTGTTGAAACGATGACAGGCAAAGCAAGTGGCCGCACCAAACATGTTCCGACCGTTTTGGAAGTCGCGATTGCCTTCCAGGCCGACACCGAGCGATTTTTCGAGGTCGGCGAGCGTCCAGGCTTTGACGAAGTTCATCGGCTTGGTGCTGAAACTTGGCGCTTTGATCTCCGGCTTGGCATCCAGCACGTCTTTGATGGCGAGTTTCTCCTCCTCCGTCATCGTTTTGAGCGCGTCTTGCTTGATCTCGCCGATGAAGAGGTCAAACGACGCGCCGCCCTTGTAATTCGCGGCACGCAGGAACCAGCGGAAGTAATCGGTGCGCAGTTCATTCGTCCAGCCGGTCTTCGCAAAGCGCAGGATGCGGGCGTAGTCGATCTGCTCCTCCTGCGTGGGCGAGTCGTTCACCAGCGGAGCCGCTTTGGCGACGATCCCCGCATCGCCGAGATACACGAGCAACTCCGTGAGGTCACGATTCAGTCCCGTATCGTTCGTGGGGAAAAGCGGATTGAGTTTTGCGATCAATTCAGCCTTCGTCGCCGCATCCGGCTCACCTAGTCTGGTGAAGGTGAGCATGTAATCACGAATCAGCGTGACGCGGTCGAGTCCCTTGAGCGATTTGAAGTCGATCTTGTTCAGCGCGGCGAGAATCGGCTGCTGAAGCGATTTGTCACCGCCGCTGCTACGAGCGAGGGCCATGAGTGCAGTCAAAGCAGCACGCGGGTTGGTTTCGGAGAGTGCTTTATCTTTCCAAGAAGCCACTGGCTGATGCTCCAAAGCGATGCGAGCAGCGAAGCGGAGATGACGATCCGCAGAGGAGAGATGCGGCCAAGCAGCTTCGACGCTCGCACCCTCCTTTTCGAGACCTTCACGCACCTTCGCGAGGTCGGACGAGTCCAACTTGTCAGACCTGTTTGACTTCTCAGCGCCCGTGTAAGTCACCCGATAAAGCCCACTCTGCACTTTGCGGCCGCCGACGCTCACATACATGGCTCCATCTTTTTTCGAGACCTCGATGTCCGTCAGCGGCAGCGGCGAGGCGCTCATGAATTCTTCAGTAGTGCCGGAGTAGCCCGCGCCATTCGGACTGAGATGCACGGCATACATCTTGCCGTAGCTCCAATCGCAGATGTAGAGAGCGTCCTGGTACTTGGAGGGAAATTTGGCTCCATAACCAAACGCGACACCGGTGGGCGAGCCTGGACCGATGTCCACGACGGCTGGCAGGCTATCCTCCCAGCGCACGGGCCACTTCTTGCTGCAGGTGCGCCAACCGAACTCACCGCCACTTTGCATGAAACACACGCGTGTGGGACGATACCACGGCATGCCGGTATCCCATTCCATGTCCGCGTCGAAGCCGAAGATGTCGCCGTTTCGATTGATGGCGATGTCGTAGGTGTTGCGGGTGCCGGTGTTGATGAGTTCCCACTTTTTCCCATCAAGATCGGTCTTGGCCAGCCAGCCGCCGGGCGCGAGAACGTCGCGCATGAAGCCGCGTCCGAGAATCATCGGGAAAAGCTGGTCTTCCGCCCAATGACGAGGCACACGGCTGGTTTCGCAGCTTGGTTCCGGTGTTTGGTTGCCGCACATCACATAAAGAGACTTGCCGTCCGGCGAAGCGATGACGCCATGCGGCCCATGCTCGCCCGCTTTGCCTGGGAAGGCACGGAGAAGCTCCACCGCGTCGAATTGATCGTCACCGTTGGTGTCCTTGCAGCGGTAGAGTCCCCTGCCCTGATACGCGTCGTCATTTACGACACCGTAGAGCGCTCCTGCGTGATACAGCAGCCCCTGGCAGTGGCCGAAGTCGATGCTGAGCTTCTCGACCTTCGTCTCGCCCGGACTTCCACCGAGCGCAGGCGGCGTGATGCGATACAACGCGCCGTATTGATCGCTGCAAATCATGCGCCCTTTGTCATCCTGCGTCATGGAGACCCAAGAGCCTTCCTGCTCCTTCGGCACGGAGTAGAGCAGCTCGACTTTGAAGCCCTTGGCGACTTTGATCTTGTCCACCGGTGTGGCCTGCGTGGCGATCTGAGCGAAACTGGCCGTGGTGGCGAAGAGTAGCGGGATGAGTATGGATTTCATGGCTGGGATGACACTGAAATGAATTGTGGGGACAAGATGTCCCCACTCCTTGGTTACTTCATGAGTTCGGCGACCTTGCCTTCGATGGCGGCGGCCCACATCTCGTAGCCTTTGGCGTTGAGGTGCAGGAGGTCGGGCATGATTTCTTTCGGCAGCGTGCCATCGGGCTGGAGGAAAGTGTTGCCGATATCCATGTAGGAGACGCGTTTGCCGTCGGCGAAGGCGGAGATGAGGTTGTTCGTTGCGACGTTCTGCTTGCGCATGGCGTCGTCTTTCGTCGCGCCGCGTGGGAAGATGCCGAGGAGCAACACTTTGGTTTCTGGCAGTTTTTTGGCGAGTATGTCTAGGATCGTCTTCACCCCCTCGGCCGTCTGCTCGGCGCTGCTGGTGTAAACGATGCCACCATGTTCAGCGGCAGGGCGGCCCTGATGACCAGTGTTGTTGGTGCCAATCATGAGCACGACAAGCTTTGGCTTAATACCGTCGAAGTTGCCATTTTGCAGACGCCAGATGACGTGTTCGGTGCGATCTCCGCCGATGCCGAAGTTCGCGGCCTTGAGCGGTGCCCATTTTTCCGCCCACACGGCCTTGCCGTTGCCTTCCCAGCCCTGCGTGATGGAGTCGCCAAGGAACACCAACTGCGCCTCGCCTTTCTTGGAGGTCTCGTTGAACGACTCGTGACGCTTCACCCAGACACCTTCGCGCGGCTTCGGATCAATGGCGAGATTCTTGACGGTTTCAGCGCAAGCGGCGGTGACAACGCAGAGCGAAAGGAATGAGGTGACGAGTGATTTCATGGTTGGAGAGAAAAGGTGAATGACGAATGCGGAATGTCGAATGACGAATGTCCACTGTTTCTCAAAACCAGACTCCAACCCTGATCAAGGCAGCAACGCAGCATCCCACGGCCAGAGCGGCGTGTAGGTGGCGGATTCCACCCAGCCGCGCACAGGTTCACCGCTGCTGGGAATTTCGACATAGGTCCATGCGCCACGTTTTTCGAGCAGGCGCACCTGGCTGCCCGGCGGCAGATCCACGACGCTGCCGGAGGTGACGGTGGCGGCGGTGTAGGCGCTGACTTCACGTACGGTGACGACCATGACATCCTTCACGCGTGTGTCCGGCTCAGGGCGGATGGCGGCGAAGGTGGCGGAAGGAACCAGCACGAGGAATCCGACGATGATGAGCACCAGCGCACAGGTGCCTCCTGAGGTTTTACGACCGCTGGAGAGGACGCACCAGAAGACAGCCAACAGGATGAGCCACACACCCACGGATGCTGCGATGATCCAGGTGTTTTTGTTCAACAGGAGGCTCCATTCGGCGAGAGGTGAGTCCTGCTGAAAGCGGAAGAAGCGCACTTTCTCATCCAGATGCCGCAAATTCTGCCGCAGTTCGGGATTGGAAGGCTCCAACAGTTGCGCACGCTGATACCACAGGGCGGCGCGCCCCAAATCTTCCTGACGATAACGGGCGTGACCAATGAGAGAGAAAACAGCAGCGCTCAGCGCAGGCGGATCATTGCGTGTGAGCGATTCACCGAGGTATTGCGCCTGAGTGAACTTGCCTTTCTCCAAAGCCTCGCGTGCCTGGCGGTAAATGGCGTCAGGAGATTCATCCGCAGCCGAAACGTTCGTGCTGAAAACGACCAGCGTGGCCATGAACACCGCCGCACGTTTCAACAATGGCGCGAGCGTACTCAAAATGCGACCGCGCTCGCCGCTACCGAGCGATTGAGCCGTCGTTGGGGCCGCTGTGAAGCTCTGCGTCTCGTAACGCTGCAAAATCTGCCGCAGTTCCTCGTCCTGCACTTCGCCAGAATGACTGCGATGGATGAAATGCGCGGCGCGTTGCAGGAATTCACGATCCTCCAGGCCCGGCTGCTCCAAACCGCGCCACAACTGGGTCAACTCACCCCGCAGGCCGCTGGCGGCTTCCTCGCGCTGGCGGCGCATCCAGTTAATCAACACGGCCACGAGCACCAAGGCCGCTGGAATGGATTGAATGGCCCAGAAACGGGCGCTGCCGGTCAGCGGCGTGCTGGCAGCCATGTTGGTGGTGTTTAACCACTGCGCCTGCGGCGGCAAGACCATGAGGATGTCGCTGATGTTGGGCTTCGGCTGCTGCACGGGCGGCGGTTTCGGTGCCTCGCCACTTGCTGCGCCTTCTGCCCCTGCGGCGGCCACGACAGCAGCGCCGGGCTTGATGCGCAGCGGGATGGGAGCAGTGCTGGCGATCACGTATTTCTTCTGCGAGGGGCTGAAGTAGCTCAGCTCAAAGGGCGGGAGCTGAGTGTGCTGTTTTTCCGGCACAAACACCATCGAGTAACCGATGCGGCGCTGCGCAGTGGGCGTGAGATTGGGATCGACCGGGCCATCCACATTGTAGCGGCGCGGCGGGTAGGCTTTCCAGCCGTCTGGAGGCATCAAGGCCGGCGGATTGAGCGCGTCGAAGTTGCCACTGCCATCAATGGTGATGTCCACCGCGAGAGGATCACCCACGGCGAGTTCGTTCGGGGTGGCGGTGGCGCTGATGCTGAAATCACCGACCGCGCCGCTGAAGTGCGGTGGTTTGCCCTCGGTGGGTAGAGGAAGCACTTTGATCTTCACCTCCTGGCTTTTGACGACCTGCTTTTTCGTCTCGGCATTGCCCATGATCATGCCAAAAGGCAGACTGCGGCGCATGCCACGCTGATCCTCTTCGTAAACCTCGTACAGCAGCTCGCACGAAGCGGGTCCAACCTTCAAGTCGCCAGCATGCAGCGCGGAGAGCATGCTGCGATAGGTCACCACGATGTAGCCGACGCCATTGATGACGGTCTCGGTCTGGTCTGCCTGCTGCGGAAAGCGTGCGATGGCGAAGTCGCTCTTGTTCACCTCAATGAGGCCGACTCGGCGAAGCATCACGCTGCGCGGCACAAACAAACTCGCGCTGATGGGCACCAGTTCACCCTGATAGACTTCCGTTTTGCCGACCTCGATCTGAAACAGCGGCGTGCTCGCATCCTCGGCGGCTGCGGCGGCTCCAGGCACCGCCGGGGCCTCTGAGACGACGAGGCGAACCTCGTTGGTCTTTAAAATCTCGCCGTTCACCAGCACTTCCTGCGGCGGAATGACGAACTCGCCCGGCTCCGTTCCCGCCACGCCCCAGGCGAGCTGGGTGGAAAACATGCGCTGGCCATTGCGGATCTCGATGTTCTGGGAGGTGGAAATGCCGGTGTTCATGCCGACCTGTGCGGGAAGGCGAAGCTGCGGCAGGCTCTGCACGGTGCCATTCTGCACCGTGATGACGTAAGTGACGACTTGGCCAGTCTGTGCCCGCTCTGGCTGGACGTAGGCGCGCACCGTCGCTGCGGAGGCAGTGGCATGCAGCAATGAGCACAGCAGTAGGGCGGCGAAATGACGAAACCAGAATGACGAATGACGAAGGCCCGGAAATCTGTCCAAGGCAGGACGCCTGGGAAGTTCAGCTTGCTGTTGGTGGCTTTGAGTCATTCGAGCTTGGGATTTCGTTCGTCATTCTGGCTTCAGCATTCGTCATTGCGGTGAAAGCGGCCTCACCAGTCTTTTTTGTTCGCAGGCGGAGTGTGGTAGCGGTTGGTCAGCGGCGCGGTGATCTCGTCCATGTATTGGCGGATGATGCCCTCGGCCTCGCCGGGAGTGTAACCGGTGCGCGGGTTGCGCTGGTCTCCGCCGTCTTTGGCTCTGGCGGTATGTTTCTTTTCATCGCCGCCTTCGCCCTCGCCGGGTTTTTGACCGTCCTTGCCCTGCTGACCTTCTTTTTCGCCTTCTTTGTCGCCACCAGCGGCTTGAAGACGGCCTTCGGGCAGCTCCTTGGCGTCTTTGCCGCCGATGCCGTCGTCAGCCTCTTTTTTCTCGCCTTTACCTTCGGATTCTTTGGGATCGCCACTGTCGTTGGGATCACTGCCTTCCTGGCCCTGGCCTTCATCATCTCCTTCGCCTTCCTGCCCCTCTCCCTTCTGACCCTGCTGGCCTTTTTGTCCCTTTTGACCTTTCTGGCCCTTGTTGCCCTGCTGCTGTTTTTCCTGTTCCTCAATGACTTTGCGCAGCTCGTCGAGCAGCTTTGAGACATGATCCCGGTTCTCCCGCAGTTCCTTGTTATCGGGGTCGAGTTCGAGAGCGGCCTCAAGATGACGCAGCGAGTCCGTCCAGCGCTGGATGGTGATTTTCGGCTGCTTTTCAAGGCCTCGTGCCCCCTGGTCATAAAGTGTGTGCCCGAGGCCGCGATGAGCACGGGTGCGCAGTTTTTGATCCTGCGTATGGAGCGCCTCACTGAAGTTCTTCACGCTGCCGTCGTAATTCGTCAGCGCGTGCTCGGTGGCGGCCATGCCGTAGAGCAGCTCCTCGCGGGATTCATTGAAGCGCCGCTCCTCCAGCAGCTTCGAGTAAAGCTCACGCGCCTTTTTGAAGTCGCCCTGCTCCAGCGCGGCGCGGGCGTCGTCAGGCGTGGGGCCTTTGGGCTGGAAGATGGAGGCCAAAGTCTCACCCATGCTCGCCGCCTGTGCGGATGGCTGGGGAGCAAAGGAGAACACAGCCAAGGCGAGCACGAGGGGACGTGCGGACGTGCGCGGCAGGGCGCTGATGATCCAGGCAAGCATAAGGAAGACCATACCCAGACTCAGCGGCCATGCAAAACGCTCAATCGGCCG
>CAXNGR010000103.1:0-8807 GCA_964201265.1 Verrucomicrobiaceae bacterium | reverse complement strand
GGCAAAGCTGGACGGGCCGCTGGCCACCTGGCAGAGCGAGGCGATGACCTGCATGTCGAGACTGCGCGGATACACCTGGCCGACGGCCCCGAAGGCCGCAGGCATGCCCAAGTGATGCAAAATGCGGCTTTCCAGCTCGCTGGCCTTGGCGGCATCCCCGTTGAAGAGTGTGATCTGGTCCAGCCGCGTCCCGACCGCGCCTTTCAAACCACGCGCCGGATAGGTGGCGATGACGTTTTGCAAATCGCCAAACGCGAGCAGCATTTCCTCCCCAAACATCGCTAGGCGCTTGCCCAGCGTCGTGACTTGCGCGGCGACGTTGTGAGTGCGCGCCGTGAGTGGGATGTCGCGCGTCTCAGCCGCGCGGCGGGAGATGCCAGCCAGAACCGCGACGCTTTTGGTGCGGATCTCTAATAAGGAGCGGAACACCTGAAGCTGCTCCACATTCTCCGTGAGGTCACGACTTGTCATGCCCTTGTGCAGGTGCTCATGACCAGCGAGGTCGCAGAACTCCTCGATGCGCGCTTTCACATCGTGCCGGGTGATGCGCTCCCGCTGCATGATGGCGGCCACATTCACCTGATCCTTCACTTTTTCATAGGCCTCAATCACGCCTTCCGGCACTGGGATGCCGAGATCCCGCTGGCCTTTCAGCACTGCGATCCAGTAATCGCGTTCCAATCGGACTTTGCCCTCCGGCGACCAAAGGGCGCGCATGGGGGCAGTGGCATAGCGTTCAGCAAGGACATTGGGGATCGAATCAGACATGGGGCCGTTGATCTAGGCCAAGCGGTGGCAAATCGCAAATCAGATGCCGAACTGGCTTGTCTGAAATTCCATTCTCAAAAATCCAGGTCCTGCATCCCTTGCCTTTCAAAACAGTCATCGTAGCGGCCATGATGCAACGCGGACGGAAGTGTACAGTGGCTCTATTTGACTCGACTGTTTGTTTGGGTTCTGGCTTGAATGCTTTTGTATGAAATTCTTCAGGATTTCCGAAGTTTTTCGTTTGATGTGCAATTTTGGTTTGCAATTTTGATTCCAAATCGCAAACCTACCAATTATCTGAAGTCCGTGTTTCTCCCGAAGCCGGAAAAAGACCTTGTAATAATGGAATTTATAAGCGAATCTTGAATTATCCCCAATTCAGCGACTCATTTTCACTTTCTAACGAACCGAACCTCTCAGTCCACTCCACTAACCATATGGCCGATCTAGCAGCACCCGAACTCATGACCGTGAAAGAGACTGCGGAATACCTCCGCATTCCTCTTCCCACCGTCTATTATCTTGTGCAGCGTGGGCAGTTGCCTGCGGTTCAAATCGGTGGTCGCTGGCGCATCAAGCGCAGCCTCCTTGACCGTGATGTGCTTCGCAAAGAAGAGGAATCTGGGCAGCCGACCGTCTTGGTGGTCGATGACGATCCTGCGTTGCAAGCCCTCTTCAAGCAGTTCCTCAAAAAGGCAGGTTTCGGTCGCTTGGTCGTTGGCACGGGTGCAGAAGCCATCGCCATGGCGAAAAAGCAGAAGTTTGACTTCGTCTTTCTCGATCTCAAGCTGCCGGACGTTCCCGGAGACGAGGTTTACTCCCAGCTCAAGGCGCTTTATCCCGACCTGCCCATCGTGGTGATCACCGGTTACCCAGACAGCGAAATCCTCAGCCGCATCCTCGGTCACGGCCCTGTCACGGTGATCAAGAAGCCGATCGAATACGACCAGCTCAACCTCGCCGTGAAACAACTCGGTCACAAAGGTGCCGAAGCCAACGCGGCGTAAAACCGTTCTCTGCGAATCTTTCCCGAGACCCGCCCCGTCAGCATACCTGACGGGGCTTTTTCGTGTTTCAGATGGTTGCGGAAGACAAGTCAGGGTTTGATCATCCGTTTTTGTCTCACCCGCCACACATCGCGTGCCATGCGGAAGGAGTCGCGAATGAGATGAACGTGGCCGCCTGGGGTCTCGTGCCAGGCGATGGGGATTTCCTGCACGGGGCAGCCGCTGTCGTGCAGTGCGGCGAGGAGTTCCACATCGAAGGCAAAGCCGTAGATGCGCAGGGCAGGGGCGATGCGCTCGTAATCCGCGCGTGGTACGAGCTTGAGGCCGCACTGGCTGTCGTGAATGCGGATGTCCAGCAAGGTGGAAACGAGCAAGCCGAAGACACGACCGATGAGTTTGCGCTTCCATTGGCGACGAACTTCACCGCCAAACTGATGCAGACGCGAGGCAAACAGCGCGGCCTGGGGCGTGGGTTGCTCTCGCGCGAGGCGGATGAGCCGGGCCACCTCTGCGGCGGAGCATGAGCCGTCGGCATCCACGAAGGCGAGCCATTCGGCACTCGTTTCCAGAGCCCAGCCAGCGTAAACGGCACCGCCTTTGCCCAAATTGTCGGGCAGAAAGAGCGGATCGAGCAGGTGTGGGTGCCGCAGGCACAGCGGAGCGAGGATTTCGCGCATGCGACGTACCTCAGCCGCGTCAGAGCCGTCTTCCACGACACGGATCGTCACGCCGCCGAGTGCCTGGGTCACGGCGCAGAGTTCCGTGAGGAAGGGGGCGATGCGTCCGCTCTCGTGGTAGCACGGAATGACGAGATGGACGGTGGCAGGCATGTGGCTGGACAGAAAGGAGGAAACCGAAAAATGAAAATTGGAAATCGACGGGCTTGTGTCTTTGTCATCACGCGTCTCGTCATGCGTTTTCCGCATTTTTTATTCATCCTGCTGCTCTCATTCACTGTGGCGGCATGCTCTTCAACCCAGCGTCTGCTCAAAGCGAGGCCAGCGGGACTGTCGCCGTTTTTTGAGCAGCCATGGCTGGCGCAGGAAACGCGGGGGCACCTGCCGTTTCAGGCGGTGTGGACCACGCCAGACAAGCGCATGCTGGCGGAGGGCATGGCGAAAAGAAAACTTCACATCGCGCCGGTGACGCTGGCATATCTGAGACCGGTGAAAAAAGCGCTAGCCACGCAGGAGATCTCGTGGGGTGTGCAGCGGCAGGAGCAGGCGGTCGCCACGCGACTGCGGGAGGAATTTGTGGCCGCGTTCCGTCGCTCACCGAGGCCGCTGTATCGAATCGCGGACAAGCCGGGCGCTGACACGCTGACGCTACGGCTGGCGGTCATCGAACTCAGTCCCACCAGCCCAAAAGGAAACGCGGTGATGACGCTGCTGAAATTTGCCGTGACCCCAGTCGCGGCGCTGGGGCGCTGGTTCACGAAGGGAAACATGGCGATTGAGGGCAAGGTGGTGGACTCCAAAACAGGCGGTGTGTTTTTCCAGTTCGCTGACAACGAGTCTGACAAGCTGACCTTCCTCAGCGCCCGCGACTTCCAGCCCTACGGCCACGCGGTGAACTCCATGCGTGACTGGGCCGTGCAATTCGAGCAGATGACGCGCACGCCGAGTGGTTTGAGGGTGGAGGACTCGAGTTCGATCAGGCTGCGCCCGAATTGAGCGTCTCACTTGCGAAAAATGAAGTACACTGCCCCGCACATGCATAGCGCGGCCCAGAGGTAGTCCCATTTCAGCGATTCCTTCATGTAGAACACCACGAAGGGCACAAAAACCATCAGCGTGATGACTTCCTGGATGATCTTGAGCTGCGGCAGCGTCAATGCCGTGCTGCCGATGCGGTTCGCTGGCACCTGGAGCATGTATTCAAAGAACGCGATGCCCCAACTGATGAGAGCGGCGATGAACCACGGTTTGGCCTTCAAGTCCCGCAAGTGTGCGTACCAGGCGAAAGTCATGAAAATGTTCGACGCCACCAGCAGTCCGACGGCTTTGATCACAGGCCAGTTCATCGGCGCATCAGAGCGCGGCAAGCTCCAGGTGCCAAGCCTGACTTCGCGCTTGTTTCGCAGGTGGCTGCGGCTAGCATCCCGCCGCTTTTACCTCACTCATCTTCCCATCGTGAAACCCGGCCTCGTCCTCGCCTGTGCGTTCGTTTTCGCGGGGCCTGTTTTTCCGGCCCCAGCAGAGGAGACGCGTGCGGATGATCCCGGGGCCAGTTCAGAGATCGCTCTGCTGCGCCTCGGCTATGAGCGTGGACTCATTGAAGCCAGCCTAGCACCGGTCAAACAGCAGATCACGACCCTGGCTGTGCTGGAAAAGCAGTTCGCCGCCGCGCGTGATTATGATGCCGCTATTACCGCGCGTGATGAGCGCAAGCGCCTTCAGGGAGAGCTGGCCCGGCTCGACAAAGATCTGCTCCTGCTGCAATCCCGCGAGCAGGCACTCAAAACCGCCTTGCTGCCAGACCGCATCAAGCTCCCGCTTGAAGCTGCGACCTTGAAGGAGCTGCGGCAAGAAGGCGGTACCATCACTGGCTGGTCAAAGATCGGCGCGGCGGCCACCTGGAAGCTGCCAGCGCTGCCCGCCGGTGGCTACGAGGTGATGCTGCGCTACCGCTGCGGTGCGGCGGAGGGCGGCGTTCTGCTTGTCCAAGAATCACGCTTCAGCCTGACGGCGCCGATTGAGACGACCATGAAAGGCCCGGAAGAGCGGAACGCGGGCACGCTCAAAATCAGCGACGGCTCCGGCACGCTCACGCTTGCAGTGGAGTCACTCGTCACCAACAACCTCATGCAACTGCTGGCCGTGGAGCTCGTGCCGGCTTCGAGATGATGAGCCGCTGCCTCCCAGTCTGCATCGCCGCCCTGCAGGCCTGCGCCTGCTTGGGGCTGCATGCACAGACGACACCCGCCGCGCCTGCGGAGCCGGAGGCGCTCGTCACGCTTCGCTCGGCTCTTCTGCGCCAAGTCATGAGCGATTCCCAGCTCCTCACCGAGCAGTATGAACGCGCTCTTGCCAAAGCTGAGGCCGAAGTGGCCGCTTTGGGCGACTACGAGGAGGCGCGGTCGATCCGTCAGCGCCGCGAGCAGTTGAAGGCGCTCTACACCGGCACGGCCTCCAGCCTCGCCACACCGCTGCTTTTGGCGCAGGCTAGGTTGAGCGGTTCTGCTCAGTCTTCTGGTGAGATGCTCAGTGGCTGGCGTTCCAACGGCAGCGGTGCCGAGTGGCTGAACTTCCGCCTCGTCCCTGGCCGTTACCATCTCGAATTCGAGGCCAACATGAGCGATGCCCCGGTCGCAGGCAGCATCTACGCCTCCTCCAAATTTCAGCCACAGCAGACGGCCATGTTTGAGTTTAACGAGATCAGCCTCCTGGGCGCTTCTTTGGAAAACCGCCGCAGCTTTGAGATCGTGCGCAGCGCGGATGAGACCACCTTCACCACCGTGCGCGTCGGGCCGCTGACGTTTACCCGCAGCCCGGTCACGTTGCGTTTCACCAACGCTGCCGGGTATCCTGCGAACATCATCCGCCTGCGAAATTTTCGCCTCGTTCCCATCTCGGAGGAAGCCTCCGCCGCCGTGCCTGCGACCACACCTGCTGTCAATGTGACGGACGCCTTGCAGCAGGCCACGGCTCAGTTGCGCGATTCTCTTGAGACCGCTCGCAAAACCGCTGCTGTCAGCTACCTAGCTGGCTTGGAGAAACTTGCCGCCAGCCAGCCTGCGCTGAAACGGCAGGTGGAGGTCGAGTCGCGCCGCATGAGTCGTCTTGCGGACCAAAAAACCGGCCCCACCGGCATACGCGCCATCACCACCGCCGCCGGTGGCCTCAACGGCTTCGAAGACATCTCTGACGCTCGTCTTGCCGCTGCCGAGCCTGCCTCCGGGGATCGCTTCAAGGTCGTTCACGAGGGGCGTGAGCTGTCCATCCGCCTGCTGTGGGTCAAATGCGCCCCGGCAGATGAAAAAGACGCAGGTGTGAAAAACCTCGCCCGTCATTTCAAGATCGCTGAAGAAGATGTGATCTCCATCGGTCGCTTTGCGCGTGAGTTCACGGCTGGCTACCTGCGCGACAAGCCGCTGCGCCTGCTGGTGCGCCCGGATCGCGACAAAGATGGCACGCAGGCCGCACTGCTTTTCCTACCAGATGTCGGCCTGTATCAAAATGTGCTCGTCGATCACGGCCTAGCCGCCGTTCAGCCGCCGCCGCGTGACCTCAAGCGCAACGCCACGGAAAAGGCGCTCGTCTCCATGCTGGAGGCGCGTGAAAACGAAACCAAAGAGCGCAAACCACCGCCAGGCGCGTGGGCGCTGCAACCTGAAGCCAGTGGAGGTGACAGACCGTGAACTCGCGGATGTGCAATGCTCTCGTGATGCTTTTCACGACGGCCCTCGGAGCGCAGCAGCCCGCTGCTCCGGCGGAAATCACGCGCCTTCAGCAGATGGAAGGCATCTACCAGAAGGAGCTCAGTGCGCGCCACATCCCGCTGCTGGGCAAATACCTCGCTGAGTTGCAGCGTCTGGCCGCCAGCGCGGCGGATCGCACCGCGTATGATGCGGAGATCGCTCGCATCCAGCAGATCATCAGCAGTGGCGGCGTGCTGGACCTCATCGCCCTGCAAAAAGCTCAGTTGGGGCAGATGCCGGTTACCGCCCCCATGCCTCCACCGCCAGAGCGCAAAGAGGCGCTCATCGCACTCTCCCCGGCGCTGGCGCAGACGCTTTCGCCCACGACGACCGCAGACACGGCAACCGCCGTGCTTGGGGAGGCTGAATGGCGCATCGAGGCCATCAGCGCCGGCACATACGATCTGCTCCTGCATTATGCCTGCACGGAACTGGCTGAGCCGCTTGCCCTCACGGTCGAGTTTGCCGGGCAGAAGGTCGAAAAAGCCCTCGAAACCGAGCGTGTCACCAAGGATGCCCAAACCTTCCGCATTTTCCGTCTCGGCAGCCTGACCTTGACCGGGGATCATCGCGGCGAAACACTGCGCTTCATCGCGGGTGACAAAAATGCCGCAAAATTGATCCTCAAGAGCCTTCTCATCACCAAACCCCGCCCGCCAGCGAACTGACCTGCATGCGTCACCTCACACTCATTTTCCTCGTTGTCCTCGCCTTGGGTGCGCTGCCCGGCTGCAAGCGCATTGAGGACAAGCTGCGCCGGCTTGCTGAACAGAGCGGCGTCACGCCGAAGCCTCCCGCACCGCCCAAGCAGGCCGTGCCAGCCGAGCCGGTTTTGACCCCCGAAGAGCAGGCCATCGAAAAGAAGCTGCAGGAGTCCGCCATGCTCGCCGCCGGCGTCCCGGAGCCGGATGTGCCCAAGGCACCCGAATTCGAGCTGAACAAGTCCGCTGTCGTCTCCATCCTCGGCTACCACGACTTTCGTGATCGCGGCGGCAGTCCCATGCTCATCGCCGCGCCCAAATTCCGAGAGCAGATGCAGGCCATCAAAGACTCCAAGATTCCTGTGATTTCGCTCAGCGATGTCATGGCCTGGAAGAAGGGCGAGAAGAACATCCCGGAAGAAGCCATCGTCATCACCATGGACGACGGCTGGGAAGGCGTTCACACCTTCGCCTACCCGGTGCTGCGAGACTTCGGCCTTCCATTCACCGTCTATCTCTACAAAAAGTACGTGAACATCGGGGGTCGCTCGCTGAGCTGGGAGCAGATCAAGGAAATGATGCAGCATGGCTGTGAGATCGGCAGCCACAGCGTTTCGCATGAAAGCCTCAAAAAGCGCCCCAAAAGCGCGAAGACCGACGCTGACTTCCAGCAGTGGATTTTGAGTGAGTTAAAGGACTCGCGTGAGTTTCTGGAGCAGAACCTCAAGATCAAATGCACCTCCTTCGCCTATCCCTTCGGCATCTTTGACGAGGCCGTCATGGAGACCGGCTTGCAGATCGGCTACGTGTCACTCGTCACCGTCAACGGCCAGAAAGTCACCTGGGACACGCCGAACGGCAAACTCGGCCGCTACATCATCCACGGTGACAGCGACACGAACTTCAAGCTCGCCACCAGCTTCCGCGGTCGGGGCGATGTCGGCTCCAACAAGTTCCTCGTCGCCGACGCCAAGAACGACAACGGCGAGCAGCTCATCGACCTCAGCCCCAAGCCCGACGAGGTCACAGCCAACCGCATGCCGGTCATTACCGCCGGTTTGAAAAAGATCGGCACCGTCGTACCAGAAAGCATCAAACTGCGTGTCGCTGGCCTCGGCACCGTGCCCGCCACCTACGACCCCACCACCATGACCGTGAGCTATCCGTTCCCCTACAAACTGCGTCACGAGGAATGCGCCCTCAGCCTCAGCTTCCAGCGCGATGCCGCCCAGCCCGCCGAAGTCGTGAGCTGGCGCTTTAAAATCGACCTCAAAGCCTCTTATCTGCCGGTGCAATAGCCGCGTTCCTTTTCCATCAGTCCTCATGTTCTCCTCCCTCACCGAAAAACTCGAACTCGCCTTTAAAAAGCTGCGCGGCCAGGCCCGCATCAGCGAATCCAACGTCTCTGATGCCATGCAGGACATCCGCATGGCCTTGCTGGAGGCGGATGTGGACTTCAAGGTGGCGAAGGAACTCGTCGAGGCCGTCAAAACGCAGTCCGTCGGCGCCGAGGTGCTCCGCAGCGTTTCTCCCGGCCAGCAGATCGTCAAAATCTTCCACGATGAGCTTGTGAAGATTCTCGGCGTGGCAGTGGCGCTCAATGTCGATCCGCCGCAGCGCATTTTGATGACCGGCCTCAATGGCGCGGGCAAGACGACCACTTCCGCGAAGTTGGCCGCCTGGCTCAAGAAGCAGGGCCGCCGTCCGCTGCTCCTCGCGCTGGATTTGTACCGCCCGGCAGCCATCAAGCAGCTCCAGGTGCTCGGGCAGCAGCTCAATGTGCCGGTGTTTGCTCCGGCGGAAGGCGAGACCGATCCGGTGAAGGCCGCAAAGGCCTCACTCATTTGGCTGAAGGAGCAGGGCAGCGGCGTGGCGATCTTCGACACCGCCGGCCGTCAGGATCTCGACGAG
>CAXNGR010000102.1:0-8825 GCA_964201265.1 Verrucomicrobiaceae bacterium | reverse complement strand
CGCGTGGCCGAGCTGCCCAACGACCTGCAAACCCTCGTGCGCGGCAAAAAACAGCCCGAGTGGCCGGAAAAGGACGTGACCCGTCTCAAAGAATGGTGGTTTGAAAACGAGTATCAAGGCGCACGCGAAATCGTGGACGGCGTGCGTGCCGAAAAACTGGCACTGGAGGCCAAAAAGAAGGTTCTGGACGATGTGATCCCCGCCACCTTCGTCATGGCCGATCTGCCAACGCCGCGTGAGAGTTTTGTCATGGCACGCGGCCAGTATGACAAGCCGAAGGAACAGGTCAAACGCGGCACACCGGCGATTTTCCCGGACTTGCCGAAGCAGGACAACTACACACGACTCGATCTCGCGAAGTGGCTGGTGAGCCCGCAGCATCCGCTCACGGCCCGTGTGCAGGCGAATCGACTGTGGCAGCAGTTCTTCGGCGTCGGTTTGGTGAAAACGAGCAACGACTTCGGCTCCCAGGGCGAGCCGCCGAGCCACCCCGAACTGCTCGACTGGCTGGCGGTGACTTTCCGCGAGAGCGGCTGGGACATGAAGGCCTTCGTGAAGTTGATCGTGACCTCGCACACCTACCGGCAGAGTTCGCAACACACCGAACTCGCCTTGCAAAAAGACCCGGAGAACCGTCTGCTGGCCCATGGTGCGCGTTTTCGTCTCGACGCCGAGGTGGTGCGCGATTCAGCGTTGTTTGTCTCCGGTCTGCTGAGTCCGAAGATCGGTGGGAAGGGCGTGAAGCCCTACCAGCCGGAAAACATCTGGGAGCCGGTCGGTTTCGGCGGCAGCAACACGCGCAATTACATCCAGGATCACGGCGAATCGCTCTACCGCCGCAGTTTGTACACCTTCTGGAAGCGCACCGCGCCGCCGCCGAACATGACCTCCTTTGACGCGCCGAACCGCGAGAGCTACTGCCTGCGCCGCGAGCGCAGCAACACGCCGCTCCAGGCGCTCACACTCATGAACGACGTGCAGTTCTTCGAAGCCTCGCGGAATTTCGCCCAGCGCGTGTTGCAAAGCGCCATCAGCACCGATGCGCGCATCACCGCGCTGTTCCGCAGTGCCACCGGTCGCTTCCCGAATGCCCAGGAGGCCGAGATCGTCCGCCAGTCCGTGGGAAAGCACCTCGCCGCCTACACCGCGAAGCCCGAGGAGGCCCAAAAAGCCATCAGCTACGGCGAATCCAAACCCGACGAGAAACTCAACCCCGCCGAACTCGCCGCGTGGACGATGGCGGCGAATTTGGTGATGAATCTCGATGAAGCGGTGACGAAAGGGTGATCAAATCATGAACACGGAGTCCGACACTTCATTTTGGAGGTGCTCCACATCAATTTGGACACCAACAAGACTGGCCCAAGGCACTTGGCCGTTTGGGGCAGTCCGTTGGCAGTCGGGTCAAATTGAGATACGAGCATTTGGATCAAAGATCGCTTTCACTCCCGATCAGGTGGTCGAGATGCGGTTTTATCAATGGCCGTTTCCAACGGTCAAAGCCGTGATCCTTGACGGAAAGAGTCATGCACTTGTGTCTTTCTGCACACTCCGAGGAAAACGCATGCGACGCATCATCGAAGACTTTGGTTTTCAGATCACCCAACACTGCCGTTGGAATCTCGGTGGTGATGAAAGCAAGGATAGGAAGACTTACGGTTTGCTTGTTGCGCCCTGAGTCTGCCCCTCAAACTCCGTCTCACGGTCCGCCGAAGAAAAGCAGATCACCATCTCGGCATCCATGCCATCCAAGGCACGGGCATTGTGCCACTGACCGGCGGGGATGGAGATCGTGTCGCCGGGGTTGAGGAGGAATTTCTGATCCCCGAGGCTGTGTTCGAGGCGACCGGAGAGCAGGTGAAGGATTTCGTCGCAGTTCGGATGGCGGTGACGAGGGTTGGTCTGCCCCGCTGGGATGATGACGCGGCCAAAAGTCATCGTGGTTGAGTTTCCCAACTCGCGGGAGGCCAGCCAAGTGAGTTTTCACCAGGGTTGGTCGATCAAAATGCCTTCGGCTGGCGTGCGAACGGGCGTGTGGTTCATGGGGTGATTGTTTCGGTTCGAGCCGGTTTTGGCGACTGATTTTTAGCCGGGAAGGGCGGAGGTAAGTCTTTTGTAAAGGCTCTGTTGATTATTGCTTCTATAATTCAAGACTCTAAAATGGGTGTGTTCTCAGATTTGAAAGTCTCTCACGGTCATGTCTTCCCACACACCACTCCGCCAAATCTCGAAGTCGTCGCAATTGCTGCGGAAAATGGTCCTTGGGGCGTTTTTTTCGTCCGCTGGGTTGATGGCAGCCGATCTGAGTTCGGTTCGCCACCTGTATTTGGATCAGTCGCTGCGGCCTGATCCACGGTCGGTGGCCGCCTTTGACCTCTGTGTGCTGCATCCGCAGGCCGAGGTGGACATGGAGCCAGGCCATGCCTTGGGAAACCGCTATCTGGCGCTTCTCGACACCGTCCACTTCCAAACCGGCACACGTGCGGCCATGCTCGCGGCGGAGCGCCTGATGGCCTCGAAACCCTCCGCCACAGACCCGCGTGGTCGGCTGGCTGATCTGGCGCATCCAGAGTGGATTCCCTGGGTGGTGGAGTCGCTGGCCGATCCGGCGGCGAAGAAAGGTTTTGATGGTTTTGTGCTGGGCCTCGGCGGTGAGGCGTCCTCTCCTGCCTCACGTGAAGCCCTCTTGAAACTTGCCGCCACCCTGCGGCAGCGCTTCCCGGATAAACGTCTGCTGCTTGATCTGCGCAGCGGTCTTGGCAGCGAGGCAGTTCGCGTTGCCGATGGTTTTCTCGCTCTGGGCGTTTACACGCGTGAAAGCCGCACAGGTGGCCTCGATTGGACCCCCATCGCCGACGTGCAGCGCCTCACGCGGCACATTCGCTCAGTGCAGATGCAAGGCATGCGCGTTTTTGCGGTCGATTACGCGCCCGCCAACGACCTTTCCGCCGCACGGGAAGCCGCGCAGCGTCTCACCAGCATCGGTGCGCTGCCGTTCATCACCACGCCCGCTTTGAACGGCGTCAATCTCGGCCCGCTGGAGGAAATCTCCCGCCGTGTCCTCGTTCTGCATGGCTGGGATGCCAAACACACCGGCCAGGCCGCTCCCGCCGCCGAAAGCACCGCCACGGCCCGCTTCATGCGCCCAGCGCTTGAATGGCTCGGTTGCGAACTCGACTTCCGCAACGCGAACGGGCCGGACTTTCTCCCTGCGTCGCATGATTTCAGCGCGGTGGTGATCGATTCCGGTCTGGTGCTCAATGACGCGCAGCAGCGCACGTTGGCCGCTTGGCTGCCCTCGCTGCGGGCCAAAAAAATCCCGCTGCTGCTCACCAGCATGCCGTTCACGGATGAAACCGCCCGCCAGCAGGCGCTCCTGCACCTCGGCCTCGGTGGCAGCGCGAAGCCCGTCTCGCGGCTCGTCAAAGCCAGCGTCGCCAGCATCGACTCCACGCTCATCGGCGCAGGTTCACGCATTCAGGGACGTGCGCTTGGTTTTCTGAATCTCACGGCTCCCACGGACTCACGCGTCGTGCTCGCCATGCGCGGGGAGGACGCGCTCGGCACCGAGCACCGCTTTGATCAGGCATTCCTCGCCACGTGGGGCGGGGCCTGCATCGACCCCATGCTCGGCACCAACGGCCCGCCGGTCGATCTTCCTGCTTTCCTCGCCGCATGGCTCGGTAGCGACCGAAGCGCTCCTGTGCCAGACACCACCACGCGCGATGGTCGCCGTGTCTTTTACAGCCACATCGACAGCACAGGCTTCTCCACGCCCTCCACACTCCCCGGTTTCCCTCTTTGCGCCGAGGTTATGCGCGACCGCATCATCGACCGCTACCTGCTGCCCGTCACCGTCTCCGTGTGCGAGGCCGACCTGCGCTGCTGGTTTCCCGGCCAGCAGGCGGCAGCCGCGCCGCGCCTGGAGCACAGCGCCCGCAGCATCTTCGAAATGCTGCAGGTCCAGGCCGCTTCGAACTCTTTCACCCGTCCTTCAACCTGGACGGCAGGCACCGACATCGCCGCCAAGCTCAATGACCGCGCTCAAACCGCCCGTCACGACATGGAGCGCGAAATCGCCGGCTCCATGAGCTACATCCACCGCCGTCTGCTGCCCGTCGGCAAATACGTGAACCTCATGCTCTGGCCGCAAAACGCAGCGCCCACACCCGAGGCGCTGCGCTTCTGCGAATCCATGAGCATTGAGAACCTGCCCGCCGCTCCCATCGGCACTCCGGCTGCCGTGCTCGATTCCAAATCAGTCCGTCTGGAGCCGGTCGCTGTGCGCAGCCGCTTTGAGGATGTGCGCACCGAGCAGGGCATCGCCGCGCTCGAAAAAACTCTCGACGCCTGCGCCGCTGCGCCACTGCAAGCCATGACCGCTGCTGCTTATGCCGCCAGTGTTCGCGACGCGCGGCATACGCGCATCCTGCGGGCGGCTGAAAATCACTGGATTATCCTGAACCAGGGCGAAAGCCGCACGCTGCGCCTTCCTGCCTCCGTTGGTGTGCCAGACATGACACGGTGCCTCGGCGTTTCTGGTTTCAACACGCATGCAGGCCAGCTTTACATCCACACCCTCGGCGGAGCACGCACGGAGCTGGTTTTGACCCAGGAAAAAGCCGCGCGTCACATCCACCTCGCTGAAAGCAGTGCTCCGGTCGAGTTCATGGATCTGTCCTCCCGCCGCGCCACCTTCCACGTCCGTGATCTGCGTCCCGTCGAGGTGGTCTTCGGTGGTTTCGAGCCGCGCGGCCAGTGCGCCTATCTCGAAAACGGCCGCCCTTACACGGTGAATGCCGACGCCAACGGCATCGTGCGTCTCGAACTCGTCTGCCGCGCCACCGTCTCCATCCAATCGCTCCCGCCCTCCGTCGAGGCCGCGATGCGCTAATGCTTTTCCCATCTCTGCCGCATGTCCCGCAGCTCACGCCAAGTTCTTTTGCTGATCACTTCTTACACGGCTCTCGCCGTCGCGTGGGGCTGGCGCTTGCATGCCAATGACGCGCCGCCGAAGAACAACGAGACGCTGCTCGACACCACACGCGCCGAGATCATCGACCGCCTCACCACCGCGCCCAAAAACCTCCAGCAGCCCGCCATTTTTCAACTCGCGCTGCTGCCAGAGAATGAAGTCCTCGCTTTGCATGAGTGGCTCAAAGATCTGCCTGAGCAGCGCCTGCGCAGACTCACCGTGCAGCAAGGCCCCATCCACACTCCCTGCCCGCTGAACACCGCGCTCGTCTTTGCCGAACTCGAACGCGCTGACGCGCCGCTCATTGAGGACACGCGCCTGCTCATCTCCGCCGCCGGAGATCGGCTCGAAGAGCCGCACAAGCTCGCTGCTCTCGAACGTCTCGCCTCACAAGCCGCCGCCAACCACGAACCCAATCGCGCCCTCGAAATTCATCAACGCGCCTGCGAGTCTGAGATCGCCACCTGGGAAAATGTGCTCGCCTTGGCCGATGCCGCGCGTGTGGCCCGCCGTCCGGCGGCCGCGTTGAAAGTCGTCAACGCCTGGCTTGCTCCCTCCGCATCGCGGCTTGAAGCCAAGCGGCGTGATGACGCGCTCGATTTGCAGACCGCGCTTCTGCTCGAAGGCACGCGCTACGCCGAAGCCAGCCGCATCACGCTTGATGATCTGCGCTCCCTGAAGCTCAACGACGCCATCCCGCCGCGCCTCATGCAGCGTGCTTTGCTCGCCACGCATGCCGCAGGTGAATCCGCCGAGCTTCTGCCATGGATCGAGCGGCATCTGCGCACCTTCCCGGATCATCAGTTCAGCGTTGAAGACATCGCCGCCGGAAAAACCGTCTCCGCTGACTATCTGCGCTGGCTCGGCGAGTCCGCCGCCATCGCCGACCGCCAAAACCACACCAGCATCGCCTGCGACGGCTTCTTCCGACTCGCCGCTGCCGGTGAAACTCGCGTGATGGCCCGTTTGCACGCGCTCGCCACGCAGATTGGTCGCGGCCAGGAGCTCGCGCGGCTTTTCACCGCCTTGCAGCGCCGCATCTCCATTCTTGAACTCGCCCAAGCGCTTGCTGACGGCAACGCTCCCGCTCCCGCCCGCGATCTTCTCGCCGCACATCTCAAAACCGCGCCCAACAACCGCGCAGGCTGGCATTTGCTCACAGAGATCGACGTGATGCTGCGTGGTGCCGCCTCCGCGCCCCTGCTGTGGGAAGGATTCCTCAAACGCTTCCCTGATGACGCTCTCGCCTTGAAGCGTCTCGCCCAGCTACAAATCAACAGCGCCCAGCACCCGCAGGCCCTCCGCACCTTGCAGCGCATCTCCAGCGAGGATCTCGACGAAGTCACGCTTCGCCAGATCACCGCCCTTGCCCTCCAGCTTGATGACCTGCCAACCGCCGTCCGCAGCCAGCAGCTCATCGTGCAGGGCTCCAAACAAGCTTCCGTCAGCGATGTCCTCACCCTCGCCACTTTGACACGCCAAAGCCCCGATGCCGATTCGCAGACCGCGCTGGCCGAAGCCGTCGCCAAACTGCCCGCACAAGCCACTTTCCAGAAGTCGCTCATCATTCCCACCACCAGTGGTGAAGCCACCAGCTTCAGCACCGCCGTGCAGGCGAAGTAATTTTCGCGTCCATTCGCCGTCTGGTGGTCTATGTTCACCCATGAACCGACTGACCGCCCTTTGCCTGCTTCTCCTTACCACTTTAGGCTGCTCAATGCTTCCGCGCGATGAATTCAGCCGCCGCCAAGTTTACGAACACCGTCTGAGCCGCCTCGAGTTCCCCGTCACCCGCGCCCGTCTCTACAAAACCCTGCGCCCCGCTGCTCCGGCGCGTCCCACGGGTGATGTCGGCGCGGGTTTGTTCTCCAGCAGCGAGGTTTACCGGCTGGATGATGTTTTCGTTGTCGAAATGTCTGTGGTTTACAAAGCCGTGGCGAACACAAGCGACTACCTCAATCCCTCCGGCTCCATCGGCGGCCAAGTCCGCGCCATCCTTGATGCCACGCAGAGCATCGACAACTTCATGACGCGCGGCACGCCGGAGCATCCAGCGGACATCGTGCAGAGGGCCCGCATCGTGAAACGACCAGTCCGCCGCTACTGATCACCCGTGCTTCTTGATGACCTGAATGAAGTCCGGCAGGTATTCCTTCGCCTTCTTCTCGCCTACACCGCGAATTTTGAGTCCGGCTTCGAGGGTCTTGGGTTTCAGACGGGTCATGAACTCCAGGGTTTGATTGCTGAAGATCATGAAGGCCGGCACGCCTTCGGATTCCGCCAGCGTGGCGCGGTGGCGCTTCAGTTTCTCGAACAGGGCATCGTCGAAACCGAGTTCGCGGGCCGCGAGTTCTTCATTCTGCGCGGTTTTGCCCTTCGCGGGCTTCGAGACCGGCGCGTGCAGCGAAGGCCATCGCAGTTTGATGCCCTGGCCGCCCTTCATTGCCTGGATGCCGCGTGAAGTCAGCGAAACGATGGGATATTCGCCGCTGCTGGTTTCGATGAGGTCGAGTTTTTCCAGTTCGGCGAACAGCGGGTGCAGTGCGTGGGTGCCGACGTGCTTGAGCAGGCCGTAGGTGCTGAGTTGATCCAGCCCGGCATCGACGATCTCCTTCGACTTGCTGCCGACGAGCATCTGAATGATGCGCCCCTTGCCGTAGCGGCCTTCCCAGGTGCCATCCGCGTGCTTGGTGGACATGCGGGCGATGCCGCTGAGCGCCTGGCGCAGCATCGTCACCTCTTCCGCCGTGCCTTCACGCGGCGGCTGCACACCTTCGGCACGGCACACGTCGCAGGTGCCGCAGGGCGTGCTCTCGGATTCGCCGAAGTAGCGCAAAATTTGCTCCTGACGACAGGCTTTGTCGTCGTAGCACAGCTCGATCATCGCCTTGAGCTTGGAGCGGTCGCGGCGGTCTTTTTCGCGGAGCGCCTCCAGGTCGAACTTCAAATCACGTGTCAGCACGTTCGGCAGGAGCAGCCGCGTGCCGCGAATGCGCTTCCCGGGGATGTCAAAACGCTCGATGTAGCCGTTGCGCGCGAGATGGCTGAGCGCCGAGCCGATGGCCATGCTGTTTTTGGCTCCAGCGCGGTCGGTGATGTCGTCAATCGACGCCTGCACCTCGTGATTCGAGTCTGACGCGTTCAGCAGCGTCTGATACACGTTCCGAATGATGTCCACGCTCGGGTTGTTGCCGTCGATGAAGAACTCCTGGGTCTTCGTGTCGGCAAAATTGAAGAACAACTCGCACTGCGACGGTTCGCCATCACGCCCGGCACGGCCAGCTTCCTGGTAATAGGCCTCCACGCTGCCGGGCACGTCGAAATGGACGACGAAACGCACGTCCGAGCGGTCGATGCCCATCCCGAAGGCGTTCGTGGCTACGGCGACATCGGCTTTCTTTGAGATGAACTTCGTCTGGCGTGACTCGCGCTCCTTGTCATCGAGACCCCCGTGGTATTCGATGGCCTTGAGCTTCCAGTCACGCAGTTCGCTGCCGACTTCCTCGACGCGCTTGCGCGTGGAGCAGTAGATGATGCCCGTCTTGTACTGCGTGATGATCCGCTTCAGCCGCTCGTATTTGTCGCCGTTGTTTTTCGTCTGCGTGATGTTCAGGCTCAGATTCGGACGTTCAAAGCCGCGAATCGTCACGAAGGGATCACGCAACTGCAGCGTGCGCAAAATGTCCTCCCGCACCTCCGGCGTGGCGGTGGCGGTCAGGGCGACGACTTGCGGACGGTCCAGATGCTCCAAAGCCTCGCCAAGGCGCATGTAATCCGGTCTGAAATCGTGCCCCCACTGAGACAGGCAATGCGCCTCATCGACGGCAAACAGAGCGATCTGCACCTGCCG
>CAXNGR010000101.1:0-8874 GCA_964201265.1 Verrucomicrobiaceae bacterium | reverse complement strand
GCTTTGATCTCATGTGGGATGGTGGCGGCGATCCAAAGCTCCTCGAATACAACGCAGACACTCCCACCGGCCTGCTGGAAGCCTCGGTGGTCCAATGGCAGTGGCTTCAGCAAGTCCACCCGCACGACGACCAGTTCAACTCCATCCACGAGCAGTTGCTGGCCTCCTGGCTTGCTTGGCCGACGGAGCAGATTCACTTCTGCGCCCAACGCGACAGCGAGGAGGACTGGCGCACGCTGCTCTACCTCATCGACACCTGCCGGCAGTCCGGCAAGACCACGATTGATCTCGCCGTGGAAGATTTGGGCTGGCATCAGCTCTCGCAGCGCTTCGTGGACCACGAAGACCGTCCGGTGGACTTGATGTTCAAGCTATATCCCTGGGAGTGGATGTGGACGGAGGCCTTTGCCTGTCATCTGCCCGGACGTTGCCAGCACTTCATCGAACCCGTGTGGAAAATGCTCTGGAGCAACAAAGCCTTCCTCGTCTTGCTCTGGGACATGTTTGAGGGTCATCCGAATCTCCTCCGTGCCGCCTTCAAGCCTGACGGCATGCGTCATCACGTCGAAAAGCCCTTTTTCGGCCGCGAGGGCACCAATGTGCGGCTCATTCAAAATGGCGGCCTGCTGGAGCAAAGCGACGGCCCTTGGAGCTCCCAACCCAAAGTCTATCAAGCGCTGCATCCTGAAGTCAGCTTCACCGGTCAGCATCCCGTCATCGGCTCCTGGATCATCGGCGGCGAACCCGCCGGCATCGGCATTCGCGAGGATGAATCCCGCATCACAGCCAACAGCAGCCGCTTCGTGCCGCATCGCTTCTGATTCCGTCCTTCATTCCTGATTCGGATTTCGTCATTCGTCATTTGAAACGGCCTTCGCTCTGCGGCATGAACCCAGCCCTCCCATGTCCCACGAAGCCCAAATCGCCCGCCGTCGCTCCTTTGCGATCATTTCGCATCCGGACGCCGGCAAAACGACGCTCACCGAAAAGCTCCTGCTTTACGGCGGCGCGGTTGCGCTCGCAGGCTCTGTGACAGCCCGCAAAAACCAGCGTGCGACCACCTCCGACTGGATGGAGCTCGAAAAGCAGCGCGGCATCTCCGTCAGCTCCACTGTGCTGCAGTTTGAGTATAAAAACTGCGTCGTGAACCTGCTCGACACGCCGGGTCACAAAGACTTCTCCGAAGACACCTACCGCGTCCTCACCGCCGTCGATGCCGCCATCATGGTCATCGACGCCGGTAAGGGTATCGAAGCCCAAACGAGAAAGCTCTTCGAAGTCTGCCGACGCCGTGGCGTGCCCATCTTCACTTTCATGAACAAGCTCGACCGCCCCGCGCGCGAGCCGCTCACGCTCATGGATGAACTCGAAACCGTGCTCGGCATCGGTGCCTGCGCCATCAACTGGCCCCTCGGTCTCGGCCAGCAGTTTCGTGGCGTCTATGACCGCCGCAAAAAGGACGTGCATCTCTTTGAGCGCACCGTCCACGGCGCTTACCGAGCCCCCGAGAAAGTCGGCGGCCTCGATGATGACTTCGTGGCCAAGCACACCGTTCCCGAAGCCCTCGAACAGGCCAAAATGGAACTCGAAATGCTTGATGGCGCCGGGCACGACTACGACCGCCAAAAAATCGATCGCGGCGAGCTCACGCCCGTCTTTTTCGGCAGCGCCAGCAACAACTTCGGCGTTCAGCTTCTGCTCGACGGCTTCCTCGAACTCGCCCCGCCGCCCGAAGCACGCATGGCTGATGACGGCCGCGTCATCGAGCCTAACAACGAAGGCTTCTCCGGCTTCGTCTTCAAAATCCAGGCCAACATGGACCCGCGCCATCGCGACCGCATGAGCTTCGTGCGCATCGTCAGCGGCAAGTTCGAGCGCGACATGCAGGTCACCCACACCCGCACCGGCAAGATCGTGCGCCTCGCCAATTCGCAGAAACTTTTCGCCCAGGATCGTGAGACCGTGAATGAAGCCTACGCGGGCGATGTCGTTGGCATCGTTGGCAATCACGGCTTCGGCATCGGCGACACACTCGCCACCGATCCCAAGCTCAAATTCGACGAAATCCCGCGCTTCGCCCCCGAAGTCTTCGCCTACCTGCACAACCCCAGCACAGCGCACTACAAACGCTTCCGCGACGGCCTGGAGCAGCTTCTCAGCGAAGGCGTCGTGCAGCAGTTCACCCAGCCGCACGCCGGTCAGCGCGTGCCCTTGCTCGGCGCCGTCGGTCCCTTGCAGTTTGAAGTCGTGCAGTTCCGTCTGGAGAGCGAATACAACGCCCAAAGCCGCATCGAAAACGCCCCCTACACCGTCCTGCGCTGGGTGCGCACCAAAGACGGCGGTGCCATCGAAGACTTCGACATCCCCAGCGGCGTCACCACCGCCCAGGACAGCGACGACCGCTGGGTCGTCTTCTTCAGCGACCAATGGGCCATCAACTACTTCGAGCGCCGCAATCCCAACGCGGAGCTGTCCGAGATTCCGTGGGATGAGGTGGAGAAGGCGAAGGCCTAGCCCTCTATTTTTATCCAACAAATTTGTTGCGCAACTTTTTTGTTGGATAAAAATCCGGCGTGCCAAAGCCTGTCATCCTCTCTGTCCCGCCCCCTGATTTCTACACAGGTGCTGTCATCGAAGCCGAAGACCTCCGCTTTCGCGGACCCTTCATTTCTGACCTCTGGGCCACCCTGAGGACGAACCACGTCCTGCTCAAAGCGCCCCGCCGCTGCGGGAAAACGAGCGTCATGGAGCACCTGCGGCAAAATCCAGCCAATGGTTACCTTGTTATCTACGAGAACGTCCAGGACCTCACGCACCCCGCAGACATGCTCCTCGCCATTCTGGACACGTTCCGGGATGCGCATCCCACAGCCTTCCGCACGCTGATCAAGGGCTGGAAAGGCCTCGTCAGCCGCCTGCCGAAGGTGGAGGAACTCGATGTCGGCGAGTTCAAAATGAAGTTTCGCGAGCATGAGCACGACTACCGCGCCCAGTGGCGGCAGCACGGCGATGTGCTCTTGGCCCAGCTTCGCGCCCTCGGCAGCCCCGTTCTCATCATCATCGACGAGTTGCCGGACATGCTCTTAAACCTCAGCCAGGAAGACCCGAAGCTGCTCCGAGACTTTCTCTCCTGGTTTCGTGACAAACGCACCAACCCCACGCCGAAGCGTGACACGATCCACTGGCTGCTTGGCGGCTCGATCAATCTCTCCACTACACTCGACGGCTTTGCGCTGCTGGACCGCATCAACGATCTCGAAGACATGCCGCTGCCAGATCTCAAATCAGCGCAGATCGAAACCTTCGTTACCGAGATGCTGGGTGGTCGCGGCGTCACCTTTGAAAAAAACGTTCCCAGCCGCGTGCGAAAGCTGCTGGGCCGTCCCATCCCGCTCTTCCTGCAAATGCTCACTCAGGAACTCCACCGCTCCTGGCGCGCCAAGCCACGCAAGCTCAAGCCCGCCGATGTCGATGCTGAGTTTGATCGCTTCATCACCGGCACCAGCGCTCAGGACAAGCTCCAGCACTACTACACTCGGCTCTCCAAGTACTACCGCGATCCCGCACTCTCCCAGGCGCATGCCATGCTGAACCACCTCTGCGTTTCGAGTGACGAAGGCGTCAGCGACAATGCACTGCGTCAAATTTTCGACGGCACTTACGCGCAAGGCAGTCTCCCGCCCGTGCATGAGCGGAAGCGGCTCTACCGCCAGCTCCTGCGTGATCTGGAAAACGACTTCTACGTCGTCGAAACCGTCGCCGGGCGCTTCGACTTCGCCAGCGGCATCATGAAGGCATGGTGGAGGAAATATTATGCGTGAAACCGGCACCACATCCTACATCGGCTTTTACCGCAGCGGCCTCACCTCGGCCACGCATCGCCGTCACATCACCGTTGGCCGCGCTCATCTGCTGGATGACGTGCTCGACACCCTGCGGCAGAACGCCACCCGTGCCAGCAAGCACCACCGCCTCTTCATCGGCGTGCGCGGCATGGGCAAGACACATCTTCTCTCCTGCATCGAGGACGAGATCGAGGCCGATCCCGCGCTCTCCGCTCGCTACCTCGTCGTGCGATTCCCGGAGGAAAGCCACCGCACCCTCTCCTTCGCAGATTTCCTCCTCGGCTTGTGCGAAATCCTTGCCGCCATTCTCCCGGACGAGCCGCAGTGGCACGATCTTCACCTCCGCCTCCGTGAGAGCGACAAAGACCAGGACATCATCGACACCCTCGTCCCCGCCATCCGCAAAGCCAACCAGGATCACCAGCACACCCTCGTCGTGATGCTGGAGAATCTCGGCGAGGTTTTCTCCGGCCAGATTCGTGACAAGCGGGAGATCGCCGCGTTGCGGAAGTTCTTCATGGAGTCGAAAAACGGCTGCCTCTTCATCGCCACGGCCACCATGAGCTTCGACGGCGTCACCAGCGTGGACGAGCCGTTCTACGACTTCTTCGACGTTCAGCACCTCGACCAGCTCACCGAGGAGGAAAGCTCCAACCTCGTCCGCCGCACGTTGGAATGGGAAAAGCGTCAGGACCTCCTCGACTCCTGGCACACGCTGCACCCGAAGCTCCTCGCCCTCTACCGCATGACCGCTGGCAGCCCGCGCCTCACCGTCATGCTCGCCAGCCTCATCGCCAAGGATGACATTATCGAGGTCCGCGACCAGTTCCGCATCCTGCTCGATCGCATCACACCCTTTTATCAGGATCGCCTTCGCGATCTCGGTCCGCAGGAGCGTGCTCTCATCGAAACTATGGCCGTCATGCGGGATCAGGAGAAAACCCCCGCCGCCATCGCTGCCCGCCTGCGGGAAAGCACCAATCACACCTCCTCGCTGCTCAAACGGCTCAGCGACGCACGCCTCGTCCGCTCCTCGCCATCGCCCAAAGACAAGCGCGTTCGCCTCTACGCCATCAGCGAAGGCCTGTTCGACATCTGGCTCGCCATGAACCTCTCCCGTAGCGCCCGGGAGCGCCTGCCCTTCCTGCTCGACTTCTTCGCGCTGTTTTACCCAAAGATCCTCGAGCGCGAGGAGAAGCGCCGCGCTTTGGAAGCCGATGTCGATTCACGCAAAAAAGTCGCTGATTCCCTCGCCGCGCTCGACCACCTGAGTGAAGTCGGCCCTTGCGAGGAAAAAGCCCGCTCCAAGCTCAAACTCGCCGCCCTCCACCAAAAACTCGACCACCCCAAGGACACCACCGAGCTTCTTCAGGAAGCCGCAGCTCAGCCACTCGACCGCATGGGCGGCTGGATCATGCGCAGCGCCCAGTCCGAGCCGACAATCGATTACCTCACCGAACTCCAAGACCTCATCACCCTCTGGGATGACCACCGCAGCGGACAGTTGGAGTCCTTCGTCCGTAAAATGCACGAGCTCGGCTCGGAGATGACCTATCTGAGCTACTCCAAGGCCAAACTCGACTTCTTGGAGGCGCATCTTGAAGAAGTCCCCGCTGGCAGACAGCGAATCGAGTTGCGCTTGAAAGTAGCTGGGATTCATTATGAGCACGCTCGCTGGAAGGAAGCGGAAGGCCAGTTCAGCGCAGCCATGTCCGAAGTTGAGCAGGAGGCTGATTTGAAGTTGCAGTCATGGATTCTAAGTGACTATGCACTGGTGCTCCAGGCTACGAACCGGTTGGTGGAGGCGGAGGAGATGATGCGACGTGCCTTGAAGATCGATGAAGCAAGTTTCGACCCCAATCATCGCAAGGTTGCCATCCGCCTTAATAACCTCGCACAGTTGCTCCTGGCCACCAATAGGCTAGCGGAGGCGGAGGAGCCGCTGCGGCGAGCCTTGAAGATCGCTGAAGTCAGCTACGGATCCGAGCATCCCAATGTCGCCACCTACCTCAACAACCTCGCGCAGTTGCTCCAGGCCACAAATCGGCTAGCGGAAGCGGAGGAGCCTATGCGTCGGGCCTTGAAGGTCGATGAAGCAAGCTTCGGTCCCGATCATCCCAATGTCGCCCGAGACCTCAACAACCTCGCGCAGTTGCTCCTGGCCACGAATCGGCTAGCGGAAGCGGAAGAACCTATGCGCAGAGCCTTGAAAATTAATGAAGCAAGGTTCGGCTCCGACCATCCCGATGTCGCCACCTACCTCAATAACCTCGCGCAGTTGCTCCTGGCCACGAATCGGCTAGCGGAGGCGGAGGAGTCAATGCGCCGGGCCTTGAAGATTGACGAAGCAAGCTTCGGTCCCGATCATCCCGACGTCGCAATAGACCTCAACAACCTCGCGCAGCTACTCCAGGCCACGAACCGACTAGCTGAAGCGGAGGAGCCGTTGCGACGGCATTTGATCATCTTTGCCCAATTTACCGTCCAGACCGGCCACGAGCACCCGCATCTGAGAGCGGGAACGCAAAACTACTCCACCCTTCTCCTCGAGTCTGGCCAGACAGAGGAAAAAGCTCGTGAAAACGTCATTTCAGCCCTCACGGAAGGCGGGATGAAAGCGGAGCAGATCAAGACGGCGCTCGAAGCATAAAGCACGCGGCAGCAAGTTTGGAAGCCACTGTTGTGCTTGTCGCAGGCAGAATCAAAGAACACTCTTCCCGCCATGACCACCGCCGAAATCACCGCCGCGCTCGCCGTCATCCGGCAGGAGACGGATTTGAATGCCAAAGCCCTGCTCATGGCCGGGCTGGTATCCGAGTTGTTTCGCGAGCGTGGATTTGAACCCGTGGTCGTCGGCGGTTCCGCCATCGAGTTTTATACCGACGGTGCTTACATGTCCGGGGATACGGACATCTGCTGGACCGGCTGGCCACAGCCGGATGAGGAGCAGCGGGAGGAGATCATGCGGCAGATTCCCGGCATCAAATGCCACGGTGGTGTCAAAAGCTGGGGCATTGAAGGGCTGTGGATCGATCTGCTCGGAGAGATCGACTATCGGGCAGACAAAGCATTCTCGCGGCTCGATACGCCCCACGGTGAGGTTCGATTGATCCCAGTCGAAGACGCTTTGGCAGGGCGTGTGTATGCTGCCAGATGCTATTGCAGCGGTTACGATGAGAAAGATGACGACTGCGCCAAGAAGCTCATGGCCGCTGTGCTAAACGGACGTATTCCCATCGACTGGGAGGAGGCTCGGCGCATCGCAGCCTGCCCAAAGTACAACTGCCTTTCCCAGCTTGAGGCGGTCAGGGCCGAGGTAGAGGTCGAACTGGCAAAATCCCGTTCCTGAACTACTCTAGCCCATGACACCGTCGAAACTCAAATTCAGCCCGGAGCGCACCTGGACCTGGGAGCAGTGGCAGGCAGGCCGTGCCGAAAGGCGGCGGCTGGGGAACCTCGTGGCACCGAAAAACATCCGGCGGAAGAAGAGCGAAGGGGATGAGTACCTGCGCGAAACCTACGGCGGCGAGCGCGGACCGAAGTTTAACAAGCCGTTTGATCCTTCGGCGGACGAAGTTTGAGCATGATGGGGAACACCGTCGTCATCACCGGCTGCACACGCGGACTTGGTCGCGCGATGATTCCGCGATTCATTGAGGCGGGATGGATTGTGGCCGGTTGCGGGCGAAATGAAGCTCAAATCGCCGACTTGAGAAGCCAGTTCCCTGCCCCGCATCTATTTCAAGGCAGCGATGTCTCACGCGAAAGTGATGTGGCGGCCTTTTGTGCGGCGATTCTCGATCAATTCGGCCCGCCGGATCTCGTGTTGAACAACGCGGCCATCATCAACCCGAACGCGCCACTGTGGGAGACGAGCGCGGAAGACTTCAGCCAAATCATCGACATCAACATCAAAGGCCCGGCTGCCATGATGCGTCATCTGCTGCCCGCGATGCTGAAACGCGGCAGCGGCGTGATCGTGAACTTCTCCTCCGGCTGGGGCCGTTGCACCGCAGCGGATGTGGCACCGTATTGCGCCACGAAATACGCCATCGAAGGCCTCAGCATGGCCACGGCGCAGGACACAGGCGGCAAGGTGGCGGTGATTCCGATGAATCCTGGTATCATCGACACCGACATGCTCCGTAGCACTTTCGGCGGCGAAGCGGGCGGTTTTCCTGATGCCGACGACTGGGCCAAACGTGCGGTGCCTTTTTTCATCAAACTCGGCCCCAAGGACAACGGCAAGCCGCTCACCGTGCCTGGTGGCTGACAACTCCTTGACCGTCTGCCTCCGACTCTGGACGTTCGGCCATGCGCCTCCTCATCACCGCCGGCCCGACGCGGGAGCCGATTGATCCGGTGCGGTTCCTCTCGAACCGCTCCTCGGGCCGCATGGGTTATGCGCTAGCCGAGGCCGCGTGCGAGGCTGGACACGATGTGGTGCTCATTTCCGGGCCGGTGACGCTCTCTGCGCCTGAAGGCGTGAGGTTGATCAAGGTGGAAACCGCACGGGAGATGTTCGATGCGGTGCAAACTCACCTCAGCGGCTGTGACGCGGCCATTTTCAGTGCTGCCGTAGCCGATTACCGGCCAGTGCATGTCGTGGCACAAAAGTTGAAGAAGACCGCTGACAAGCTCACGCTCGAACTCGAACGCACCGAGGACATCCTCGGCTCGGCACGCTCGAAACTCGGCTTCCAAGGCTTTCTTGTCGGCTTTGCGGCAGAAACGGAGAACCTCATCGCGCATGCGCAGCAGAAGCTAGAACGCAAAGGCTGCGACATGATCGTGGCGAACGATGTGTCGCAGGCGGGCATCGGGTTTGACAGCACGGAAAACGAAGTCACCCTCTGCCTCCCCGGCGGCCGGACGATTCATCTCCCCAGACAATCGAAAGCCGCCCTCGCGCGTGAATTGATCGTGCACATCTCATCCAGCATCCAGCCCCCAGAATCTAGCATCCAGTGAACGAACTCCTCGCCACCGCCACCGAAGCCGCGCACGCCGCAGGCAAAATGATCAAAGA
>CAXNGR010000100.1:0-8939 GCA_964201265.1 Verrucomicrobiaceae bacterium | reverse complement strand
CGTAGGTCATGCCTTTGGCCTCATTGGCGACTCCAAGGCGGAAATAGAAGCCGGGGACGACTTGTGCGAAGTAGCTGAAGTCCTCGCCGCCCATGCCAGGAATCAGCTCGATGACGTTCTTTTCGCCCACGATGCGTTGGAAGGCCGGCAGCGTGGCCTCGACGAGCTTCAGGTTGTTTTGAATGCTCGGATAGGTCTTGCGGTCTTCCATCTCGTACGTCGCGCCGTGCGCCTCGGTGATGCCTTTGAGGATGCGGTGCATCTGCTCGATGATGCCATCGCGAAAATTCGCGTCGTAGGTGCGCACGGTACCGCCCAACTCGACGGTCTCGGCGATGATGTTCTCCCTGTCGCCGCCCTTGATCGTGCCGATGCTGATGACCAGCGGCTGGCGTGTGTTCGTCTGGCGGCTTTTGATCATTTGCAGCGCCATGATCGCCTCTGCGGACACGGCGATGGCATCCACGCCTTTGTGCGGCGCGGAACCGTGCGCCATCTTGCCTTTGATGACGATGTGAAAGCGGTCGCTGTTCGCGTTGTCGATGCCCGGCGTGTAACCGCTCTGCCCGGCCTTCAAATAATGCACCGTGTCATCCGTGACGCCCGCCGGTTGCACCACCGCCGTCGTGTGCAGGCCGAAAACCGCCGCAGGCTTCGGATTCTCCATCACACCCTCGGCCACCATCTGCTTCGCACCCCAGTCGCCTTTGAATGTTGCTGGCATGGCCTCTTCCGCCGGTTGAAACAGAAACTTCACACTGCCTTTGACGAGATCGCGATGCTTGGAGAGCAGTTCCGCCACACCCAGGGCGCACGTCACATGCACGTCATGCCCGCAGGCATGCATCACGCCTGGATTCTGCGAGCGATACGGCACGCTGCGCAGTTCCTTGATCGGCAGCGCGTCCATGTCCGCCCGCACCGCCACGCAGGGGCCGTCCTGCCCGCCTTTGAGCAAGACGACGACGCCATGTTTCGCCACGCCCGTCTTGATGTCCGTGAATCCCAACTCCGTCAGCCGGTCTGCGACGAGTTTCGCCGTCCGCACCTCCTCATTCGACAACTCCGGGTGCATGTGGATGTCCCGCCGTATCTCCACCAGCTTCGGAAAGATCTCTTCCAGGCTCTTTTGGAAAATGGCATCGCGTGTTTCAGCGGCCAGGGCCGGGGTGGCAAGAAGCAGCAAGGCCAGGGATTTCAGCAAACGCGGTGAAGGTGTCATCCCACCAGCTACGGCGGTTGTGGAGTTCCCTTGCGTTGAAATCTCCGCCATGAGGTAGCCGCCAGTTGATTCACGTTCCATTTGAGGCCATGAGCGGGGCATCTCATGTCCGACCCCCACGGCTACGAACTCCTCGACAGCGGCTCATTCCAGAAGCTGGAGCGCTTTGGCAGCGTCGTGCTCTCCCGGCCCTGCGCCCAGGCCGTTTGGCAGCAGTCGCTTCCGAAGTCCGACTGGCAAAAAGTGACCGCCACCTTCTTCCGCGACGGCGGCAATCAATGGCGCGGGCGCGACAAATTGCCCGAAACCTGGGCCATCGACGTCGACGGCACGAAGTTTCAGCTCAGCTCCACCGACTTCGGCCACCTCGGTATCTTTCCCGAGCAGCGCGATCAATGGCGGCGCATTCGTGAAACCTGTGCGGAATATGCCATGCGCCACGGCAGGCCTGCTCGTGTGCTGAATCTCTTCGCCTACTCCGGCGGCAGCACACTGGCAGCAGCGCTCGCTGGTGCTGAAGTCTGCCATGTGGATGCCTCGAAGGGCATGGTCGATTGGGCGCGCAAGAACGCTGCCCTGAACGGTCTCGAAGAAAAGCCGGTGCGCTGGATCGTCGATGACGTGACGAAGTTCCTGGAGCGTGAACTGCGCCGCGAACGCCAATACGACCTGCTTATCCTCGATCCGCCCAGTTACGGACGCGGCGCGAAAGGCGAGGTCTTCAAAATCGAAAACGACCTGCCGCCGCTGCTGGCCTTGCTTGGCAAACTGATGTCTCAACAGCCTCTTGGCGTCCTGCTGTCCTGCCACACGCCGGAACTCACGCCCATCTCGCTCCATCACATGCTTTTGCAGCAATTCGGCCGCAAAAGTGGCAAGGTGGAGCACGGCGAGATGCAGCTTCGCGGCACGAAAGATGTCCTGCCTGTCCCCAGCGGCAGCTTTGCCTGGTGGCTCGCCTGATTGAGCATTCGACATTCCGCCTTCGTCATTCGACATTTCCTCAATGCTCAGCTTCCTCCTCCGCCGCGCCTTCAGCAGCGTGATCGTGATCTTCTGCGTGATCTCGATCACGTTTGTGCTCGCACGGATCACGAAGGGCGGCCCGTTTGACAAGGAGAAGGAGCCACCGCCACACATCAAGGAGGCGCTGCTCACGCGCTACAAGCTCAACGGCAGCGTGTGGGATCAATACACCGCCTATGTCGGCTCGCTGGTGCGTTTCGACCTCGGCCTGTCCACACGCTATCGCGACTGGCGAGTTTCCGAGCTGCTGCGGCAAAAAATGCCAAACTCATTCGCGCTCGGCTCGCTGGCCTTCGTCATCGCAAGCTGTGCGGGCGTCTTCCTCGGCAGTCTGGCCGCGATGAAGAAGGACACCTGGATCGACCGCTCGGCCATGTTCGGTGCGCTGCTGTCCATTTCGATTCCGTCCTTCATCAGCGGGCCGTTTTTGATCGCCGTGGTGGCGCTTGGCCTCGGCTGGCTGCCGGTGGGCGGCTGGGGCACGTTTCAGCAAATGATCCTGCCCGCGATCTGCCTCGCCGCGCCTTACATTGCCTACGTTGCCCGTTTGATGCGCAACAGCCTGCTGGATGTCCTCAAAAGCGACTTCCTGCGCACTGCACGCGCCAAAGGCCTCACCGAAACCCAGGCCGTAGCCCGGCATGCCGTCAAAGTGGCGATCCTGCCCGTCGTGACCTTCCTTGGGCCGCTGGCCGCGCATCTGCTCACCGGTTCGATGATCGTCGAAAGCGTCTTCAACATCTCTGGGGCCGGCATGATCTTCGTGAACTCGATTCAGAACCGCGATGTCTTCCTGCTGGGCGGTGCCGTCATCGTTTACTGCGCACTGCTCGTGCTCTTCAACCTGTTCGTGGACGTGCTTTACACGCTGCTGGACAAACGCATCAAACTCTATGCCTGATGCCGCCGCTCCAGCACGAATCGCCCGACCTGATGGCTGGCAGATCCTGAAGCGCAACCGCGCTGCGGTCATCGCGCTTGGCTTTCTCGTGGCATTGTCGCTCATCGCCATCGTCGTGCCGATGCTGCTGCCAGAGTCATTGAAAGTCACCAGCAGCGCCTCGTTTGTGCCCCCCATGCAGCGTGCAGCGGAAAATGCCGCGCTGCATGTGCTTGGCACTGATGTAAACGGCCAGGACATACTTTACCGCATTCTGGCCGGTGCGCGTGTGTCGCTTGGCGTGGGTCTGGTCGGTGCTCTCATCAGCCTCATCATCGGCACGCTCTACGGCATGATCAGTGGTTATGCGGGAGGCCGGGTCGATGCGCTCATGATGCGCACCGTCGAAGTACTGCAATCCGTGCCGCGAATTCTCTTCATCATGATCCTCATCGCCGCGCTGGATGATTATGTGAAGGAGTGGGTCGATGGTTGGCGTCTCGCCGCTCAGGCACGGAACTGGACCGGCCTCGCCAGCAGCATGAGTGATTTGAAAGCTTACTCGAAGGTGCTGGTGATGATCGTGTCCCTTGGCCTGGTCGAATGGCTCACCATGGCGCGCATCGTGCGCGGCCAGGTGCTCGTGCTGCGGGAGATGACTTTCGTCACCGCTTCAAAAGCGATGGGCCAGAGCAGTTGGGGCGTGCTGCGCCGTCACCTGCTGCCAAACCTGAGCACCATCATCCTCACCTACCTCACGCTCACCATTCCCGCCGTCATCCTCGACGAATCCTTCCTCAGCTTCCTCGGTCTCGGCATTGAAGACCCCGCCGCAAGCTGGGGATCGCTCCTCAAAGACGGTGCCCAGGTCATCAACCCGCTCGAAAGCAAGTGGTGGCTCCTGGTGTTCCCTGCCCTGCTCATGTCTGCCAGCCTTTTGGCACTCAACTTCCTGGGCGACGGTCTGCGAGACGCGTTTGACCCGAAAAGCGGGGAATAGCGTGAGGAGTGAGAGGTCAAAGGGAGCAATCATGGCCCAGAGTGTCCGTTGTTCCACCTCATGGACCGCAGGGTTCCAGCCTGGAGAAGGCGGGCGTACAGCTTGGTTCGTGGCAAGATCGGGCGAATCATCTCCCTGAGTGATCTCATGGCTTCCACCGTTGCAGCCCACTGCTTCCGCCAAACATCCGGGATCAGGCATAACCCCAGCTCAAGTTGCCCGCAGCTTGGGCTCATTCCATGCCCAGAGTGGGGTCAATGGGTCCATTCATTCGGAGGTTTCATGCATTGAGTGATCTAACATTGGCCATTCCTGCACCTCATTGAATGCATTCAGTGAGGTCAATGAATGGTCGGAATGACCTTACTGTATGCATTCTTTCGACGGAATAATGCATTCATCGAGCCATCAGAATGGAGCAAGTGAGCCAATGGAATGCATTCATTCACCGGGAAATACCATTCATTGAGGTCATGTAATGGGCAAAGTGATCTCACGGAATAGGGCATGTCAGGTCATTGAATGGCCTATTCCACCCCATATTGGCGGCAAACCGATGGCAAACAACGGGCTGAATGAGCTCAATGATCACGCCCACCCGGCTCAAGGTGTCCATGCAACGACCAGATGATTCGCCTCAGACATCCCAATGACCGCGATGAACCGCCCGAAGATCGCGCCCCCCTGGCTCAGGGTGCCCGCATACCACCCTCAATGTCCCGGCCAAGCGCCCCTGCTTTGCCGCCACTCCGAGCCTTACCCATCATGATTCCCCGTCTGTCATGGCGGATGATTCGGCAGCGGGAAGCAGGGAGCGATACAGGTGCCCAGGCCGTCCTTTCCGCTCCTCATGCACCACCACACTGCCCTTGCGGATCATCCGGGTCAGGAAGGTCTTCACCTCCTTGTCCCCCGGCCGGTGCTGCGTCAGCTCCTTGACCTTCATATTGAAGTCCTGCGGTGCAAATGGCCTGCCTGCCATCGCCGCCAAGCCCTCCATCAGCACCTCCTCACGCGGACGGGCTGGCACTTGAGGCAGCGCCTCGGTCACCGCTGCCACTGGAGCAGCCGGGATTGAGGCCGGAGCCGCCACCGGCACGCCAGGCGTCATCTGATGCTCCTCCAGCAACGCCCGCACCTTCCGCACCATGTCGAGGTCCGCCATCAGCTTGGCTTCGAGCCTTGCCAGGGCATCGGGAGTGAGATCCAGTCATGCCGGAATAGTTATTCATTTCCGGGAAAAGGACGTAACCGTCACCCCAACGACCCTAGGGACGTGCTTGGAACGGGGGGCGTGGGGAGGCAGGGGTGTCCCACGTTATGGATAACCAACTCACGATTTTAAAGAGGGATGATCTGGGCCGTGTGCAAAGCACGGCAGAGTCAAGGGCAGCGGCCATTGCGGAGTATCAGCGCAGTGGGCTTTCTGCCACGGCGTTTGCTAAGATGGCGGGTATCGCCCCCAATACGTTTTGGAACTGGTTGCACGGCTGCGGGCTGACCCAAAAGCGCGGCTCGACGAAGGCTGCGAGCCCTCCGCCAACTCGCTTCGTGCAGGTGGCTGCTCCTGCTCCTGCGTCTGCTTCTTGCGCTTTGCTCGTGCGCTTGCCAGGTGGTGCTTCGCTGGAGGTGACCGATGAGCGCCAAGCTGTGTTGGCTGCTCGGCTTATCGAATCCTTTGCCTGATCACCTCGCGATGCTTAGCTTCACTGGCAGTCTGCAAATCTTCCTGGCGCTTGATCCTATCGACATGCGGGCGGGCTTCGAGGGCCTGTGCGCGGCGGTGAGTGAGAAGCTCAAGGCTGAGGTGAAGAGCGGTGCGCTCTTTGTGTTTACCAATAAGCGGCACACGCGGCTCAAGGTGCTTTACTTTGATGGCTCGGGTCTCTGGTTGATGACGAAGCGCTTGGAGGTGGGCACCTTCTGCTGGCCGCGTGCGGCGGAGGCAAAGCAGACACAGATGCGGCTGGCACCGGAGGCTTTTGTGATGCTCACCGATGGCATCGACATGCATCGTGCGACGATGCGTCCGTGGTATGAGCGGGCTTGAAAAAAGTCTCAACTTGAGATCGAGGTAACAGAAAGTTGGTACACCTCTTGCTCTTCATCGTGCCATCATGATGACCCCGCTGGAAGCCCGCCTCACCGAGGAGAACGCGGCGCTGCGTGCGGAGAATAAAGCCCAGCAGATCGAGATCAAACTGCTGCGCGAAAAAGTGGACCTGCTCATCCGGCGCGTCTTTGGCAAGAGCAGCGAACAGCTCGATGACGGCCAGCTCTTGCTATTATTACAAGGAGGCGATGAGGCAAAAAAAGCCGAAGCCTCCAGCGCAAGCCCCGGCATCTTGGAGGCTGAGATCGAAAAGCGCGGCAAGGACACTGCAAAGATCAAACCACGCAAGGAGCGCGAAGCACGAGTGCCGGAGCATCTGCCCGCCGTGGATGAAGTCATCGAGCCTGATGAGGTCGTTGCTGATCCTAAAGCTTGGCGCTCCATCGGCGAAGAGATCACCGAACAGCTAGACTACCAGCCCGCACGGCTCCTGCGCCGCCGTATCATCCGCCGCAAGTATGTGAAGCGCGATGAGCCGCACCAAGCGCCCATCATTGCCCCGCTCAATACACTGCAAGAGCGCAGCATCGCTGCACCAGGACTGCTCGCGCAGATCATCGTCGCCAAATACTGCGATCATCTGCCACTCTATCGGCAGGAACAGATCTACGCCACGCGGCACGACATCGCCATCCCACGCCAAAGCATGGCCCGCTGGCTCGGACTGGCCGCCGATTGGTTGCGCCCGATTTATGAGCACATCCACACCGGAGTGATGGCCGGAGGGTATGTGCAGATTGATGAAACTCCGGTGGAGTATCTGAGTCCTGGCAACGGGCAAACCAAACAAGGTTATCTCTGGGCCTGCAAGCGACCGGGAGCCGACGTCAGCTTCACCTGGGCCACCACTCGCGCCGCGCGATGTTTGGACCGCATCATCCCCGCTGATTTTACCGGAACCGTGCAGTGCGACGGCTACGCCGCCTATCCCTCTTTCGCCAATCGCAGCGAAGGCCGCATCATCCTGGCCGCCTGCTGGGCCCATGCCCGGCGCAAGTTCCACGAAGCCCTGGAAGCCGCACCGCAACAAGCCGGATGGATGCTGCTGCAAATCCAGCACCTCTACCGCATCGAAAAACAACTGCGCGAGATCAAAGCCGGACCGCAGCAAAGACAAGCCGTGCGAGCCAGCCAAAGCCGCATGATCACCGACCGCATTCACAGAGCCATCACGCGCCTCAAACACAGCCGTCGCCACCTGCCCCAGAGCGCCCTCGGCAAAGCCATCGACTACACCCTGACGATGTGGCCCATGCTCACCGTCTATCTCGAAGACGGCCGAGTCGAGATCGACAACAACCCTGTCGAGAACGCCATCCGGCCAACTGCCATCGGCAAGAAAAACTGGTTGTTCATCGGCGAAGCCGAAGCCGGACAACGCAGCGCCATCCTCTTTACGATCATCGAAGCCTGTCGCAGCCGTGGCATCGACCCGCAAACCTACCTGCGCGAAGTCCTCACCAAGCTGCCAACACTGACCAACAAGCAGATCAAAGACGTGACGCCCGCAGCCTGGGCCAAGGCCCAGAAAAACGCTCATCAGCGACAAGCGGCATAGTCTTCAAATCAAAAGGCAAGCCTAGACCGAAGGCTCTCGACGTGACGCTAACGTTTGATCCCGGCAAAGACAAGGAGACCGTGAGACTTGGAGAAGAGGCTGCGAAGCCGCGAAGCGAAACTTTGAAAAGGCGGCGCTGCCGCATTCCTCGTCTCCCTGTCTCCGCATCTCCCAGTCTCCTCCACTCCCCTTCGCCGTGGCTCCGCAGTTGGACCACGTCATTGCCAATCTGGAGCTGATGCCGCTGCGGATGAACATCGGCAAGAAGGACCGGATGACGGACCGCCAACACGCTCTGGCAGCCCGTCTGCGCAGCGCGGGACTGCTCTGAAGGAACTATGTGATCTGCAAGTGTGTCGATGAGAAGAACAGGCAGGATATTAGGTAGTGAGGCCAGACTTACCGCGCCTCACTTCATCGCCTTCAGTAGCTCCCGCAAGCTCAGCACCCGAGGATCAGCCAAACGCCGATCTGAAAACGGAACGTCACGATAGCTGCGCCTCGTTTCGAAAGCCTTCAGCACTTTCACCAACTCTTTGCCATCCCACTCGCGGTCTGCGTATGCCTCATCGGGCACCACTTCAAAGACGGCGTAAATCTCTCCCCTGGCGCGGCCTGGGTAGTCGCGTGCCTTCAAGTCATCAGCCGTATAAACCTTGTAGCCTGGCGTCTTGAGTTTGAACAGGCCTGGAGCCGCCGTGTAGTCATGCGTGCGCAGGAGAACATGCACTGCCGACGACATTTCCGGCGGGATATGCCAGGTGCCATCACGCTTCCCGAGCCGTACGTTGGCAATGCCATGCTTCAGCGTCCAATCGAGCTGCTCCGGTGAATCATACCACGCCACCACCACATGATGTTCAGCCGGTGGCAGCGCACGGCCCGTGTCACTCATGCCATCCCGCTCCGCCAGCATCAGCGAGCCATAAGGCACGGGGTCTTCACGCACCGTGTAAGACTCAGCCGTGTGGAAGCTCGCTCGTTCACGCGCTGTGGTGCGGTTGGACAGATGCTCGATCACATCATCAAGGAACTGCCTCAGTTCATCCATGCCCTCAGCCGTGCCATCGCTGCGCGGACGAATGGCAAAGGCACCGAGGCCCGGCAGCACTTCATGGAAGCCGTCAAACTCTGCGAACT
>CAXNGR010000099.1:0-8973 GCA_964201265.1 Verrucomicrobiaceae bacterium | reverse complement strand
CAGGATGGCGAGTGGCCCGCGCATCCCGATTTCATCGACATCAAGGTGCCCGTCGTGCGCGGTGGTCACTTCGGGGTGAAGTCCAATGACCAGCTTCTCACCGACCGGCGCTTTCCAGAATCCGCAAACGAGGCTACACTCGCCCGCGGCTTCCGCACTGCCTCCAGTTCCGCGCCTCCCGCCAAACCGAAATCCTGACCGCCATGAACCGCTACTTGCTGCTCTTGATCCTCTGCCTCTGCGCCTCCAACGCCCGGGCGCAGTACGTCACCAACCTGACCTTGTCGAAAGACCAGTACCTCACCGGTGAGCCGGTGGTCGCCACCGTCACCATCATCAACCGCTCTGGTGCCGACGTCATCCTCGGTGGTCATGGTGCGCGCGACTGGCTGCATTTCGAAATCACGCAATCCACTGGCCGGGTGCTCTCACCCATCACCATCGGCTCGGAGTCGCCGATCCGGCTGCAAGCCGGCGGCACCACCGCGCACACTGTTGAACTCTCCGGCGGGTACGCCACTTCCGATCTCGGCACCTTTCACTTGGTCGCCAATGTGCTGCACCCACTCACCGGCCAGTTTTACGCCTCCAACCGCGAGCGCATGACCATCACAGACGCGAAGCCGAACATGTTCGACCAGCCCTACGGCGTGCCCGAGGGCTATCAAAACGCGGGCCGCTCACGCCGCTACCAAGTCATCCTGTTTCGTGAGCTCGACATCTTGCAGCTCTACTGCCGTATCGCGGATGAACGCAGCGGCGCTTACCTCGCCACCTTCCTGCTCGGCCCCGTCAACATGGCAGTGCAGCCGCAGATCAGCATCGACACGAAAAATAAGCTGCACATCTTCTTCCTCGCCAAGCCGCAGATCTGCTGCCACGCCATCATCAATCCAGACGGCAAGCTATACAAACGCAGCTATTACCGCGACACACAGGGCAACCGCCCCTCGCTTGTCATGACGCGTGATGGAGCGCAGGTCGTCGGCGGCGAGTACTTCGACCCTGCCGCACCGCCTGCAAAGTCCAAGGCTCTGCGCAAGGCCTCCGAACGTCCGCCAGGACTGTGAACTCGGCATCCAGGCCTCACCATGAGTTTGCTCACCCACCCACAGTTTTTGTGGATCGTCTCAGTCATCGCCTCGGTGTTTCAAGTGTCGCTGATCATTGGTGCCTTCATCAACCAAGGTGCTCCTGCTGAAACCGGCTTCAAAGGCTGGGGCAAGAAAGCCAGCGTGCGCGTGATCATCTCGTTCTGCACCGGATTTGGCTGGGGTGGCGTGATGGCTCTGCGCAAAGGGCTACCACCCACCGCAACGCTCGCCATCGCTTCCACTTCCGCCGTGACGTTCACACTGCTCATGTTCGTGATGCTGCGCTTCCTCTTCGAAAAAACGAAGAACTGAGAACCGCAAACCACCCACAGCCCCTTACTTCGTCGGCTTCGGCAGCGCCTGCACGAGCAAGCTGTAAAACTCGTTCTCCTCCGGCGTCTCGCCATCGCCTTTGAGGATGTTTTTCACCACCCCCAGCACTTCCTTCTGAGTCGCCTTCGTGGTGAAGACCTGCGCCTTCTCGTTGATGTAATCAAAGATCGCGTCATCGCTGTCCGCCGCCTCGCGGGCGCGGGCAAACGACTCCTCAATAAAAAGACTCTTCGGATAGTCCGAATCCCAGCCCTCCGCGATGAAAGCCGACTCCACCAGCCGCTCTTCCGTCAGCGAAACATGCGCATCCGCATAGATCGAGAGGGTGAGGAGATCGAACAAGGCTTCGCGGTTTTTCTGGGTCATGACGCCATCTTGGCAAGAACCCTTCCCGCGATCAAGCCTCACTTCCGCAGACACCCATCTTGACCGGATTCTTGACTCCTTGACCTCCTTGACGACCTCTTGACCATCCCTGCCCATGTCCGACGCCGCCACCACTCCCATGATGAAGCAATACCTCGCCATCCGGCGGGAGCTTCCGGAGGATGTGCTGCTGTTTTTCCGGCTGGGGGACTTTTATGAGCTGTTCTTCGAGGACGCGAAGGTCGCCTCGCCGATCCTGAATGTGGCGCTGACGAAACGCAACGCGGTGCCCATGTGCGGCGTGCCGCATCATTCGTCGCAGGGCTACATCGCGAAGCTCATCAAGGCCGGCAAACGTGTCGCCATTGCCGAGCAGACGACGGAGCCGACTCCGGGCAAGATCGTCGAGCGGGCGGTGTCGCAGATCCTCAGCGCGGGCACGATCAATGACCTCAACCTGCTCGACTCGAACCGCCCGAACTACCTCGCCGCCGTGTTTCGCGAGGGGAAGAAATTCGGCCTCGCCTATGTCGATCACACCACCGGCGAGTTTGAAGTCGCCGAGTTCAAGGACACCACCGAGCTCGCCGATGAGCTGGAGCGCCTCCAGGCCAGCGAGATCCTCCACAGCGACGATCAGCGTGAGGTGATCGAGGCGCTCGGCAGCCCGGCCTGTGCGCAGGCGGTGGAGAGTTACCTGTTTTTGCTCGATCAGGCCCAGCACAGCCTCACGCAGCATTTCAAAGTGCAGTCGCTCGATGGCTTCGGCTGCCAGGGGCTCAGCGCCGCGCTTTGTGCCGCCGGCTGCATCCTGCAATACCTGCAATTCCAGCTCCGCCGCAGTGTCGAGCACATCCAGCGCCTCCGCGTCGGGCAAACCAACGATGTGGTGCTCATCGACGCTGCCAGCCAGAGCCACCTCGAACTCGTCAGCGCCCGCGGCGGCAACGCGCACACGCTTTTGAGCGCCCTCGACCGCACCTGCACGCCCATGGGCGGCCGCAAGCTCCGCCATTGGGTCCTCCACCCGCTGCGCGATCTCGACACGCTCACGCAACGCCAGGACATGATCGCCGCGTTCCTCGATGAGCCCATGCTCCTCAGCCAGGTGCGCACGCTGCTCAAAGAAGTTCGTGATCTGGAGCGCACGAGCAGCCGCCTCAGCCAAGGCAGCGGCAATGGCCGTGATTTGCAGGCTTTGGCCGTGTCGTTGGAGGTGGTGCCTACTTTGAAGACGCTGCTGTCCGACTGGTCGCACCGGTCCGACGTGTCCGACCGTCTCACCCAGCGCCTCCACGACCTCACGCCGCTCTGCCAGGAGATCCAACGCGCCATCTGCGACGAGCCGCCGATGCAGATCAAAGAAGGCGGCGTCTTTCGCGAAGGCTGGCTGCCGGAGCTCGACGAGCTCCGCAATGCCTCCACGCTCGGCCGCCAGTGGATCGCGGATTTGCAGGCGCAGGAGATCGAGCGCACGGGCATCAAGAGCCTCAAAATTAAATACAACGCCGTCTTTGGTTACTTCATCGAGATCACCAAGGCGAACGTCGGCAGCGTGCCCGCCGACTACCACCGCAAGCAGACCACCGTCAACGGCGAGCGCTACATCACCGACGAGCTGAAGCGCATGGAGGACAAAATCCTCGGCAGCGAGGAGCGCAGCAAGGCGCTCGAATACGAGCAATTCATCGAGCTGCGCAGCCGCGTCTTGGAGCACCTCGCACACATCCAGGAAACCGCCGAAGCCATCGCCATCCTCGATTCGCTTTGCTCACTCGCAGAAACCGCCCGCCTCTTCAATTACACCCGCCCCGTGCTCAATGAGACGCGGAATCTCTTCATCCGCGACGGCCGCCATCCCGTGCTCGATCAGAATCTGACGAGCGGCGAGCGCTTCGTGCCAAACGACGTCACCTTGGAGCCCGAGGAAAGCCGCCTCATCCTCATCACCGGGCCGAACATGGCCGGTAAGAGCACCTACCTGCGCCAGACCGCGTTGCTCACGCTCATGGCGCAGATTGGCAGCTTCCTCCCCGCTGCCAGCGCGGAGATCGGCCTCGTCGATCGCATCTTCACCCGCATCGGTGCCAGCGACGACATCGCACGCGGCCAGTCCACCTTCATGGTCGAGATGAACGAGACCGCGCTCATCCTCAACACCGCCACCGAGCGCTCCCTCGTCATCCTCGACGAGATCGGCCGCGGCACGTCCACCTTCGACGGCCTCAGCATCGCCTGGAGCGTCGCCGAGCACCTGCACGACCACATCGGTGCCCGCTGCCTCTTCGCCACGCACTACCACGAGATCACCGCCCTCGCGCAAAGCCGCAGTGCCGTGAAGAACTACAACGTCGCCGTGAAGGAGTGGAACCAGCAGATCATCTTCCTCCGCAAGATCCTGCCCGGCTGCGCCGAAAAAAGCTACGGCATCCAAGTCGCCCGCCTCGCCGGCCTCCCCGAAAACGTCATCGCGAGAGCCAAAGAAGTCCTCCAACAACTCGAATCCGGCCACCAACCCGCCGAGAGCGTCAAAGAAGTCCCCGTAGCGACGAGCGTGCCTGCAAAGACGCGGAAGAAACCGCGCAGCGATGAGGACGCGGGGCAGATGAGTTTGTTTGGGTGACCAGAAATTACCTTGTTCGCTTGAATCCACAGCACGACACTCAAAACCAATCAAACTTATGGTCGTATTAAAATGTATTTTCTATCCAGTTGTTGGATTAGTCATTGCGTTCCTCGCAACGATGGTTGTGGGGATACCCGTTGAAATCATCCAAGAACATGAAGTCGCTGTTAAAACTAATGGCCTCATTTTCGTATGCCTCGCAGGTCTCGGCATCTTGATAGGTTTTGTCTTACCAATCAAAGAGGAGTTGGACAAGCATGCTGATGCAACAGCGCGCAAAAATGAAGAAGAGTTAGCTGTTAGAGCTAGAAATGAAGGTGAAAGATCATCAATTGTTTCCATGGCTTTGGACGTTGATGAGCTTCAGGAAACTTTGGAACCACTTCTAAACCAGGCAGCAGTTCACATAACGCACGCAGAACTAGAGCTGAAAGACGATTCCGTGGGGGCGTTCTGGGATGAGATTGAAGCTGCAACACGGCGCTTTGCACAATACAACAACAGCATTTCCGTGATTCACAAACTAGCCGAAGATCACGCCAGGCGGCGCTCCGCATTACCTTCCGAATTTCAGCCAAATGCGCTTGAACCGCGCGCCCTACCTGATGGGGATCATCTGCTTTCTCGGATGTCCAAGATCGTCAAGCAAGCAAGGCGCAATCCGCAGTGGGAAACAATCTTTCAGCAGCGGCGCACCAATGACATCCTTGTGAAGGGTTTTGAAAACTTGGGCAATGCTCTGGAGTCACTTCAGGACACCGTTTCGTCTGGATTCAGTGATCTCGCGCATGTTCTTCATTCCTCAGTTGATCGAATTACCTCGGAGCATTCAGATCGAGTCATCACGGAACTCAACCAACTGGTGGCAACACACTCGGAAGACTCCCGCGAACGCCGCCGCTTCGAACAAAACGTGAAGGCCAATGCCGACAAAGCAGTTCAAGTCCTTGAGAAGATCGAAAACAGGCGGCGCTACGGCTGATCGGAAAATGACATCAGGCTGCGACTGAAGAGTAAAAGAGCGCATCAAGTGTCTTTCCTCTATTGCGTCACTCCCGAAAACAACCAAATTATCATGGTCATATGAGTTACTCGAATAGTCCTGCTTCTGACGAAGCCAATATAAAGCTATTGAGGGATCAAGCGGAACAAAATCAAATCGGCCCCAAAGGAATGTTCGTTGTCGGAAAAAACAAAAGTTACGGCACCTACAAGGACGGGACATTGACTCTATGTTTGACGGAGGGCGAAAGGTACAAAGCCAAGTTGCAGATTACAATTGCCTCAGGGTTAGAGGTGTTTGCATACAAATGGTATGAGACAGGAACATTTGTTGAAGGATATATTCCTGGTCCTTGGGAGGATCATCTCGATTCGCTCTACCAGCAGAAACTTCTACCCGTAAAAGGGTATGCCGAAGAGGATTCAATCAAGAAGTTGAAAAACGAAGAAAAGAGAAGGTTTGGAATTTGGGATAACCGCGGAAAATGACGTCAGGCGGCAAGTGTCCCACAAAATGGAGGCCCCTCTCTTGTCGTATCTAAGCGCACGAAGAAGCCGGGCCGTTGGAGCTTGCCCGGCGCAGGCGAAGGCATCCGGGAAATGACGTCAGGCTGCAACTGTCTGACAAATCATGCTCAGCATTCCTGTTGGCGTGATTTGGCACACACAGGCCTAGATTGGGTATTGCCGCCGAGAATGGCATGTATTACTCTGCGCCACTCATGAGCACTCTTTCTCTCAAACTCCCCGAATCGCTGCTGCTCCGGCTGGATCAAGAAAGCCGTGCGCGGCGTCTGACGAAGTCGGCGGTGGTCCGCGCGGCGCTGGAACGTGAGTTGGAGCCGGCGAAATCGCCCCGTGCGACCTCCTGCTACGATCTGGCGCGTGATCTGGCAGGTTCTGTCCGCAAGAAGCTGCCGAAGGATCTGGCGACGAATCCCAAATACATGGAGGGCTTTGGCCGGTGAGACAGACGGTGCTGCTGGACACCGGGCCGCTGGTCTCCTTCCTCGCCGCCGGTCTGAAGCACCACGAGTGGGTCGTGGAGCAGTGGAAGCGGCTGAAGCCGCCGATGCTCACCTGCGAGGCCGTTTTAACCGAAGCCGCCTTTCTGCTCAAACGCGAGGGAGTGGACACTGATCCGCTCTTTGCCCTGCTGGAGCGCGGGGTGATCCGCGTCGGATTGGAGATCGAGGATCAAGCCGCCGATCTACGCACGCTGATGCGCCGCTACCGCGACCGGCCGATGTCACTCGCCGACGCCTGCCTCGTGCGCCTTTCCGAACTGCACAAAGACGCCGTCATTTTCACCCTGGACGATGATTTCCTCATCTACCGCCGCCACGGCAACAAGGTGATCCCGGTGCTGATGCCTGAGACTTGATCGGTTTGTCTGATGAATGACCATAGGGCGCAGCAGTCTGAAAATGGCTGCTCTTGTCTCGTCATCGCCAGACACAGGAGGACGCCGGGCCATTGGAGCTTGCCCGGCACAGGCGAAGGAATACGATGGTCCCATGACTGCCACCCTGACCGCTCCGGTCGAAGCCTTGCTTCGCGAGCAGGTCGCCATCGGTCACTTCCCGAGCGTGGATCGGGCCTTGGAAGTCGCGGCGAAGACTGTTGATGGCCGTCAGGCATCCCACGCGCTCGAATCGCTGTTGGACGAGGCGCTTTCGCTTCCCGGCGAACGCATCCCTCTCTCGCCACTGCGCCAGACGATGGCATGAAGCAGGCTCGTCACGGGAGAGAATCGGAAAAGATGCCAGGCATTTAGTGCAATATTGCACCCCGTTTCCACCGTTGATTCCCTGCCATGAAGACCGCTCAAACCCTTGATCCCCAGTCAATTCCTCTCGAAGAACAGCTCATTGGCATCAATGCCAAGACGGCACCTTATCCTGCCGCGCGTTCGTGGTCGGGCGGACGGCGGCGGATTTTGGGCAAGGGGGCCTTGGAGAGCTACACCTACCATGTCATGTCCCGCACTTGTGGCGGGGAGGTGTTCTTTGATGATGTGGAGAAGGAGGCGCTGCGACGTCTGCTTTGGAAGATGGCGGAGTTCTCGGGGGTGCGGCTGGTCACTTACTGCATCATGGGCAATCACTTCCATGCGCTCGTCGAAGTGCCGAAGCGCGAAATCTGGCTGGAGCGCTTTTCCGGCGAGGGTGGTGAGGAGAAACTCTTGACGCATCTGCGCACGCTCTACAGCAAGGCATTCGTCGGACTGCTGAAGCAGGAACTGGAGGAACTGCGTCGGCTGGGCATGGAAACGCTGGCTCTGGCAAAGCTGGAGGCGATCAAGAAGCGCTTCTGCGATCTGTCGATCTTTGTGAAGGAGGTGAAGGAGCGCTACAGTCGCTGGTTCAACAAGCGGCGCGGACGCAAAGGCACGCTTTGGATGGATCGCTACAAAAGCGTGATGGTGGAGGGCAAAGGCGAGCCGCTCCACACCATGGCGGCTTACATCGACCTGAATCCAGTGCGTGCTGGACTGGTGGAAGATCCAAAGGACTACCGCTGGTGCGGCTACGCAGAGGCGGTGAGCGGTAGCCGCAGAGCGCAACGCGGGCTGAGCAAAGTGACGGCGAAGCCGGTGGATGGCTGGGAGCAAAAAGGAGCAGCGGCGGCGTATCGCTGCCTGTTGTTTTCCAACGGCGTGGAGGTCAAAGACGCACAGAATGAGGGTGTGGCGCGCCAAGGCCTCACGGCAGAGGCGGCCAGGCAGGTGCTCAAGGAAAAGGGCAAGCTGAGCCGTGCTGAATTGGTGCGGTTGCGCGTGCGATACTTCAGCGATGGGCTGGTCATTGGAGGGAAAGAATTTGTGGAAAGCGTCTTCACCGAAAATCGTGACAAGTTCAGCCCGAAGCGACGCGATGGTGCGCGAAAGGTGAGCGAGTCAAAATCCCCGCTGTATTCGTTGAGACGTTTGCGTTTGAGGCCTGCTGGAGCCGACTAAGGCCTTGCCGCCTTCAACTCAATCTCCCGAAACTCCGCGCCTCCGGCAGGCAGATGCACGCGCACATGGATGACGCGGCCGGTGGTCGGGATTTGGAGGGTATGCGTTTGCCAGTCGGTAGTGGCTTGGAGGGGGAAGGTGAGGCGGTTGGCGGGGAGAAAGTCTTTGTCGCCGTCGAGACGCCAGGCGAGGGCTCCTTGGCCGGTGGCGGCGGTTTTGAGGGTGAGTTTGGCGGTGACGGGACCAGCGAGCTTGAGCTTGGCTTTGGTGATGAAGGTGGGTTTGTCGGCCTTGTCGGGTGTGAGGATGAAAAGGCCGTCTTTGGCGGTGAGCTTGCCGTTGCGGGCTTCCCAGCCTTTCGTTTCCGCGGCAGTGGCGGCGGGTGCTTCGACGGGTGGAGCTTTGATTTTTCCTTCGAGGTAGTGATCGAAGTAATCGTTCCAAGTCGCGGCCATGGGGCCGAGTGCCATGCCGGGTGGTGTGAGGCTGTCGGCCCAGGTTTTGAGCTTCGCGCGGAGGCGTGTGGCGATCTCGGGGTGCTTCGCGGCGAGGTTGTGCTTCTCTTCGCGGTCAGTGGCGAGGTCGTAGAGGTA
>CAXNGR010000098.1:0-8983 GCA_964201265.1 Verrucomicrobiaceae bacterium | reverse complement strand
GCCTGCCTGGAGAGGAGCGGCTTTTTTATGCCGCATTTCCTTCCAATAGCTGAGGAGCGGCTGCTTCGGCAAGGCGCAGGAAGAAAGAGTGGCCGCGAGGGCGACACACAGGCCAGTGGTCATCAAATGTGAGTTGTACATGGCTGGATATTTTTGGAATTACGAAACTAATACCGTAAATTTCACATATCCTCAATATAAAATATATAATTTACACACTTTAGAAGGTTAATAAGACTTTATTTTCCGTAGCCACTGCACAACGAAGCGCGTTGAAGCCACGGGGAACGAGCGCTCAGGCCCCCTTCGCCAGACAGCTCCTATGACTGCCCCTGGTCTTCCCAGAGCTTACGCCAGTGATCCAGGCGCTCTTTGACACGGGCTTCCAGCCCATTGGCGGTAGGATCGTAATATTGTTTGCCGCCTTCCAGGCAGCGCTGGGGGACGAAACCGCCCTCGTAGTTGTGCGGGTAAAGATACCCTTCCCCGTGACCGAATTCCTTCGCGGCCTTCTTGTGATGCGCATCCCGCAGATGCTTCGGCACCGGCAGGGTGCGGCCGTTTTTCACATCCTCCAAGGCGGCGTCGATGGCGGTGTAGGCCCGGTTGCTCTTGGGCGCGGTGGCGTTGTAAATCGTCGCGTGGGCTAGGATGATGCGCGCCTCGGGCATGCCGATGAATTCGACCGCCTGCTGCGCCGCCACGGCCACGCGCAGCGCGTTGCTGTCCGCCATGCCGACGTCCTCACTGGCGGCGATAACGATACGCCGGGCGATGAAGCGGATGTCCTCTCCGGCGTAGAGCATTTTCGCCAGCCAGTAGAGCGCGGCGTCAGGATCGGAGGCGCGCATGCTTTTGATGAAGGCGCTGATCGTGTCGTAGTGCGCGTCGCCATCGCCATCATAAACGACGGTCTTTTGCTGCACGGACTCCTCTGCAGCAGCCAAGGTGATGACGATTTCGCCCGCCGTGTCCGGCTGCGTCGAGAGCACGGCCAGTTCGAGAGCATTCAGGCAGCGTCGAGCATCGCCATCGGCCACGGTGGCGAGGTGATGACGCGCATCAGGCTCAATCCGTGCCTTCATGCTGCCCAATCCGCGTTCCAAATCGCTCAAGGCACGATCCATGAGCGCTTCGAGGTCAGCGATGCCCAGCGGCTCCAGCGTGAAGACCTGCGAGCGACTCACCAGCGGGCTGTTGACGTAAAAGAATGGGTTGTGCGTGGTCGCCCCGATGAAACGCAGCGTTCCCCGCTCCACATGGGGCAGCAGTACGTCCTGCTGCGCCTTGTTGAAGCGATGAATTTCATCTACAAACAGGATCGTCGTCTTGTGGTAGAGCCGCTGGTGATGCCCGGCATTCTCCGCCTCCTTGCGAATGTCCGCTACGCTGCTTTCCACGCCGCTGAGAGCTACAAAGCGCGATTTCGTCTCCTGCGAGATGATGTGCGCCAGCGTCGTCTTGCCCACGCCCGGTGGGCCGTAGAGGATGATCGAGGAAAAACGATCCGCCTGCACCGCTCTGCGCAGCAATTTGCCCTCGGCCAGGATGTGCTGCTGCCCGACGTACTCATCCAGCGTGCGCGGTCGCATCCTCGCAGCCAGCGGCGCACTCGCGTGCGCCACCACCGCAGCGGCACGAGGCGGCTCCGTGGGTGGTGAGGCAAAAAAATCGTCGCTCATGCGGATTCAACGCGATGAATGACGCTGAATCACCCCGGCGGCAAATCGCAGTTTGCGCCAGCGGTGGTTTGATGTTCCGATAGCGCTCCGTTCCCGCCCATGAAGCTCTCCAAAAAAGCCGAATACGCCCTCCGCGCCCTTGTGGCGATGGGACGTGAGCGCGAGGGCACGAACTTCTCCATCCAGGACCTCGCCCGCGACGAGCGCATTCCATTGAAGTTTCTTGAGCAAATCCTGCTCGCTCTCAAGAACGGCGGTCTGCTGCGTAGCAAGCGCGGCGTGGGCGGTGGCTACCAACTCGTCACGCATCCGACACGGATCACGCTGGGCGAGGTCGTCACGCTGTTCGACGGCCCGTTTGATCCGATCCCCGGCGCGGATCACGACGCGCTTGGGCAGGTTTTCACCGATCTGCGTGATCAGGTGGCGAAATGGATGTCCGATCACACCGTGGCGCAGATCATTGAGAAGGAACGCTCGCGCGAGTCCGTCTCGTTTGAGATCTGATCACTTGCCGAACAGCCACAGCGCCAGCACCAGCGTCCAGGCGATGTTGAACACCTGACCGCCAAGGAATGCGATGGCAGGACGACCGCCACCGAGTTTGAACAGCTCGCCAAGGCGTGTCTCTAGGCCAATGCAGACGAACGCGGCGGCAAACCATACTTCACGAATGCCTTTGAGCGGCTTGCTGGCCGCTTCGGCTACGGCGGTCGGTACGAAATACGAAAACACAATCGACGCGATCACAAAGCCAATCACAAACTTCGGGAAACGCTCCCAGATCACGCCAATGGACGGCTTTTGGCCCTTCGTCGCTCCATCCTTGCCTCCACGCATCGTCCACCACACGGACAGCACGAACGCCGCCACGCCGATGAGCACGTTTTGCGAGAGTTTGACGATCACACCGACCTTCGTCGCGTCTTTGCCGACTTGTTCAGTCGCTGCGGCCACAGAACCACTGGTGTCGAGCGTGCCGCCGATCCAGGCACCGCCTACGGCCTCGGACAAACCAAGCTTCTGCACCGCCACGGGCATCAGGATCATCATCGGCACCGCACAGAGCAGCACAATGGAGGTCACATACGATAGCTTCTTCCGGTCGCCTTGGATCGCACCGCATGCCGCGATGGCCGCCGAGACGCCGCAGATCGACACTGCCGTCGAAAGCATCACCCCGAACTCGTCATCCACCTTCAGCTTCCGGGCGATGAAGAAGCACGCATACCACACCACCGGAATGACTAGCGCACCTTGAATCAAACCTGGCAGCCCCGCTTTCATCATCTCTTGCAGCAGAATCGACGCGCCGAGCAGCACGATGCCCACCTTGATGAAAAACTCCGTGCGCACCGCCTCGCGCAGCCATTCCGGCACCGGCAGCGTGTGACTCCATAGCATGCCCAAACCGAGCGCAAACACGACGTATTCGAGGCCCCAGGCCTTGATGCCAGCGTGTCCTGCGATCCATTGCGCCAGCCACGCCAGCACAAACACCACCACCGCGCCGCCGAGGAATGAAAGCACTCGTTTTCCGAGCGAGGCACCCAACGCGAGCACGGAGATACTGAGAAAGACCGCCAGCAGCACACCGCTGAGCGCGAGATTGTCCGCTGAGAACGCCTTTGCCGCATCTGCCGCCCCGGTCCAGCCCAGTGATGGCATCTTCGGGCTCCAACCCTTCGCCACTGCGATCAGAATCGGCAGCGCGGCCAAAACAGCGAGCCAGTCTTCATTTTGCCACCAGCGTGCGGTGGAGGGTCCAGGGGAGGGATAGGCGGAGTCGGAAGCGGCGGCGTTGGCGGACATAAAGGGTGTAAAAAAATCGCGGCGGGAAAAACCGCCGCGATTCAAACGCCCGCTATGAACGATATTTTACTGCCAGTTACCGAACGAGTAAGGACTGTAGCTCGACTGGTGTCCGTAGCCATAGTGCGGCTGATCATAGCCGTAGCCTTGGTTGAACCCTTGAGGGTGGCCTGGATTGCAGTTCGGCGCATTAAACTGGCTGAATTGTCGCTGCTGGCGGCTGTTTTGGATCGCGCCACCGGCAAAGGCACCGAGTAGGCCACCGATCGCCGCGCCTTCGAGTCCGCGACGGCTTTGATTGCCGATGATGCCCCCAGCGGCAGCACCGAGGAGAGCACCTGCCACCGCGCCTTGCGCAGGAGGACGACCGTAACCACCAGGGCCGTAGCTCGGACCGTATCCGTAGCCATAAGGATCAGCGCAGGAGGTCAGAACAAAAGACAGAAGCACAGTGCCGAGGGTGAGCGAACGCTTGAGGTTGGTTTTCATATAGAGATAGAATGGATGACCCGCACTCTGACGCCGCCGAGAGAAGGCTATTCGATTCTTTTTTCGTCGCACAGCTCAAACCATCCTCACAGTTGCAAAACAACCCCTTCTGCGCTGGGGTGCGCGAACCATGAAGCTCCTGCCAACCCTCCTGCTTGTCCTATTTGCTGCTCCAACCTTCGCCGCGCCGGATGTGGTCATTTACGGCGGCACGTCATGTGGTGTCGCGGCGGCCATTCAGACGACTCGCATGGGCAAAACGGCGGTTTTGATCGAACCGACGAAGTTTCTCGGCGGCCTGACCACAGGGGGACTCGGGGCGACGGACATCGGCAACAAAAAAGCCATCGGCGGCATCTCGCGTGAGTTTTACGCGAACGTTTTCACCTACTACGCCGATCCCACGAAGTGGAAGCAGCAGACCCGCGAGCAATACTACGCCAAGCGCCCACACGGCAACTCCAGCACCGAAACCACCATGTGGACCTTCGAACCGCACGCCGCGACGGAGATTTATGATGCCATGCTCGCGAAGGTGAAGGACAAGGTCACGGTCGTGTTCGGTGAGCGGTTGGATTTGAAGAATGGAGTCATCAAAAACGGCACGCGCATCACCAAAATCGTCATGGAGAGCGGCAAAGAGTTCGAGGGCGCGATGTTCATCGACGCCACCTACGAGGGCGATCTCATGGCGAAGGCCGGTGTGAGCTACCACGTCGGTCGCGAGGCGAATTCGCTCTATGGCGAGACCATCAACGGCCTCCAGATGGCCGGGGCGAAGCACCACCAGTTCATCAAAAACGTCGATCCGTATGTGAAGCCGGGAGATCCCGCCAGCGGCCTCGTTTGGGGCGTCACTCCGATGCCTGAGGGCAAGGATGGCGACGGCGACCACCGCATCCAGGCCTACAACTTCCGCATGTGCAACACGGACGACGACTCCAACCGCGTGCCCTTTGCGAAGCCCGAAGGCTACGACGAAAAGCAGTTCGAACTGCTCTTGCGCAACTGCGAGGCCGGTGATCCACGCCACCCTTGGGCACCCACGCCGATGCCGAACCGCAAAACGGACACGAACAACAACTTCGCCTTCAGCACCGACATGATCGGCATGAACTACGACTACCCGGATGGCGACTACGCCACGCGGGCAAAGATCTGGAAAGCGCATGAGGATTACCAAAAGGGCCTCATGTGGACCCTCGCCAATCACCCCCGTGTGCCGGAGAAAATCCGCGCCTACTACTCGCAGTGGGGCCTGGCGAAGGATGAGTTCACCGACAACGGCAACTGGCCGCGCCAGATGTATGTGCGTGAGGCCCGCCGCCTGATTGGCGGTTACGTCATGAGCGAGCAGAACTGCAAACGCCGCGTCATCGTCGAAGACAGCGTCGGCATGGGTGCCTACAACATGGACAGCCACCACACGCAGCGCTACGTCACGAAGGAAGGCTTTGCCCGCAACGAAGGCGACATCCAGATCGGCGTGCGTCCGTATCCGATCAGCTACCGCAGCATCACGCCGAAGGCCGAGCAATGCACGAACCTGCTCGTGCCTGTGTGCCTCAGCGCCAGCCACATCTCGTATGGCAGCATCCGCATGGAGCCCGTCTTCATGGTCATGGGCCAAAGTGCCGCCACCGCCGCCGTGCTCGCCATCGAAAACGGCGTCGAGCTGCAAAAGCTCGACTACGCGAAGCTCAAAGCGAAGCTCCTCGCCGATGGCCAGATGCTCGATTTCGAATCCCCGCCCATGCCGGAGCACGTCGCCTTCACCAAGGAGCAACTCGGCGGCATCGTCGTCGATGACAGCGAGGCCGATCTGACCGGCTTCAGCTCCGAAGGCCATACCACCCCCGGCTTCGTCGGCCAAGGCTACCGCCACGACAGTGACAGCCTCAAAGGCGAGCAAAAGGCCCGCTTCACGCCGAATCTCCCCGCCGCAGGCCAGTATCGCGTCGCCATCGCCTACACCGCGCTCGGAAATCGCGCCGAAAAAGTCCCCGTCGTCATCCACCACGCCGACGGCGAGAAAACGGTCATCGTGAATCAAAAGACGAAACCCACCGTAAAGCACAACCTGATGCCTCTCGGCACCTTCCGCTTCGAGTCCGGCAAAACCGGCTGGCTTGAAATCCGCAACGAAGGCACCACCGGCCACGTCATCATCGACGCGGCGCAGTGGCTGGCGAAGTGAGACTGATTGTTTAATGAGGCATGAAGTTTTCGTCCGCGCGAGCAATCGAAAGATCGGATGGGGTCACGGGGATTGCGCCCCGTGACCCTTCCACACCACCGGACGTGCGGTTTTCCGCATCCGGCGGTTGAACCTTGCTCCCTTTACCGATTGGCTTTCGGTTTGGGCGCGGCTTGCCAGGGGATGATGACCCCATACTTCGTTAGCTTGGCGTTGCTGAGGGCTTGCTGAAGGGTGGGGTGCAGGGCCATGGGCCATGCTCCTCTGCCGCTGTAGCCGTTTCCCAGTGCTCGACCTCTCACTCCGAGGCGTTTCATCGCGTTGATTCGACCCTTCGGTGTCTTCCACCTCAGCCAAAAGCATTTGCGCATGTGGCGGCGTATCCACCCGCTCAGGTCGGTGACTTCCCTCTGCCAATCGGCCAGCCGGAAGTAGTTCCACCATCCTCGGATGTATCTTTGCCATTGGTCGCGCAGTTGCTCGCTGGTGAGGCTTTGCCTTGCGTTCCACATCTGCCAGACTCGCTCCTTGAGTTTCTCGACGGCTTTGGGGCTGACGCCCACGCGTCCGTCTTCATGCACTCGGAACCCTAACAGACTGCTGCCTCCGCTTGGCCCGACTCCGCTTTTGTCTCGGTTGACTTCGAGTTTCAGATGCTTCTCGGTCCACTCTACCACGCTTTCATAGATGCGCTCTGCACTGCGTTGGCTGCTGGCATAGATGGCGATGTCGTCCGCGTAACGGACGAAGTTCACCCCTCGCTTTTCGAGTTCTTTGTCCAGCGGGTGGAGGTAGATGTTGGCCAGCAGGGGGCTGATCGGCCAGCCTTGTGGCGTGCCTTTGCTCCGTTTGACTTTGCTGCCGTCCGCATTCTGCATGGGCGCGCGTAAATACGCGCCAATGAGTGCTCGCAGGCTCTTGTCCTCCACGTTGCTTCGCAGCAGGTGCATCAACTTGTCGTGATCGACTTGATCGAAGAGCCATAGCGTAGCGGAGACAGCCTGCCTGACTCTTTCAAAACAAGCAGGCAACTTCTTCAGGTCGATGTCCACCACCCATGTCTTGCCTTCCTTGACGTAGGCGGATGCGGCTTTCACCGCATCGTGCGCACTACGGTTCGGGCGGAAGCCATGGCTGTGGTCGCTGAAGTCCGCTTCCCACAGCGGACTTAGGACTTGATGGATGGCTTGCTGGATCAACCGATCCGTGATGTTGGGACTGGAGCGGAGCGACAGAGATGCGACGAAGGAGCACCCGGAGCGCGAGCGGGAAGGGTGGCGGGAGCGAGTCAATGCCAAGCTGACGCTCGCCTCCGTTGGCCTTGGGGATGCTCACCGCTCTGACGGTTCCGGGTTTATACTCCCCGGAGAGTAGTTTGGTGCGCATGGTTTCCCAATGCTCGCGCAGGTGCCTGGCGCTTTGCTCCATGTCCATCTTGTCCACTCCGGGCGCTCCGTCGTTGGCTTTGACTGCCAACCACGCGGCCCGAAGATTTTCCACGGCCAACACTGCTACCAGTGTGGCTCCCCTTGCTTCACCTTCGGCCATCTTCTGCCACCTCCTTCCTCCGTCCAAACGGGCTCGCCACCACACGATCAGGGCGGCACGAGGGTCCACCTCGCTGCCCTTGTCCATTGCCGCTGGTAGCTGCCGTAGCTGCCGCTCCAGGGGCATTTCGTGGGACTCCTCGCCCTCTTTGATCGGGTCCGTCGGTTGACGGCTTTCTCTGGTTCTTCGACCCTTTGCTCCAACCGCTTTCACGGTCTTCTTCGCTACTATGGTCTCTGCTGACTCCTGGTCGCTTCTCAGCATCCAGGCCTCCCCGGGTAAGGTGCATGAACTTTCGGCCCGTGCCGCCTGACACTACCCGATGTGTGTTTCGGTGACAGTTGGATTTCGCGTTCTCTCGCACGCTCATCGCACACATCGCGGCCTCTACGCCAGTTCGTCTTCCTACGGTCGTGCCTTTGCTACAGACTTCTTTCGTGCTGACTGCCTCGCGGCACCCGCCTTTTCTTTCACTTCGGTTGTTGTCACTAGCTCCGTTCAATACGTTTCAATTGATTAGTTCATGCCCATGCCGGGCACACGAGCGCGGGCCTCCGAGCCCGCAGGCTGTTTTTCGCGTCCTCGCGGAAAACCGTCCGCAAAGGTCTCGCCAACCAGCCTGACCACAGAGGACCGTTGAATGCGCAGGGACGGACTTCAGCGGGACACTGAAGCCGGCACGCGGGACGCGTGCGCTCCATCAACATTCTGTGGCGCAGAACGCCACGATCTTTGATGGCGGCTTGTTTTGAAATGCCTGGGTGATGTGCTATTGAATCGCCCCCCCAACCCGGCTTTTCGTCACTGAGAAGCCACAAAAAAAACACCCTTCATGAGGCTTCAGCCACTCGTTCGGCAGCATCGTCGTCTTTTTTCCAGATTCCATCCCCTTCCTCTGCTGCAAGCAGCCCTGTGTCTGCTGTGCATCACCGTAAAAACGGCCCAGGCAGCAGACGCGGCCTGGGTGGGGGGAATCGGCACGCAAAACTGGGCGGATGGCGCGAACTGGAATCCTGCGGCGGCCCCTGGCGCGATCTCCGGCACGACGAACGCGAACATCGCCACGTTCAACACGGGCCTGGGCGCGACGACGATCACCGTGGATGCCGGGCGCAACTTGAGGAGCCTCGTGTTTGCCACGGGCGCGGCGGGCAGCTTCACGATTGGCAGCGCGGGCACCAACGCGGGTGAAACGCTGCACCTGAGCAGCGGCGGCACCGTGGTGATGAACTCCGGCATCACCGCGCCGGTCACG
>CAXNGR010000097.1:0-9013 GCA_964201265.1 Verrucomicrobiaceae bacterium | reverse complement strand
GCGGCGCGCTTGGAGGTTTCACCGCCGAGGTTTTTCTGCACGGCTTCGATCAGTTGAGCTTTGTTCATGAGATTGATTTGATTCGTCGTTGGTTTGATTGCGGCCCGCGCCAAAATGAAACTGCGGTGTGGCTTGTTTTTTATGGCGCTGCCCGTTTTGTTTCTCAAACATAATATCTCAATGAAAGATGAGTTAACCCTGAAAAAATTCTTGCTCCCGGAGTCGAGGCCATTCGTTACGGAGGATGTTTTCATCGCGCCCGGAGCCGTGGTGCTCGGCGCGGTGGAGTTGCATGCCGGATCGAGCGTCTGGTATGGCGCGGTGCTGCGTGGCGACATCAATCGTATTGTCGTCGGAGCGCAAAGCAATGTGCAGGACGGCAGCGTGCTGCATGTGAGCGACGATCATGCCTGCATTCTGGGAGAGCGTGTGACCGTGGGGCACCGCGCTGTGGTGCATGCCTGCACGGTGGGTGACGAGGTGCTCGTGGGCATGGGCGCGATCATTCTCGATGGTGCGCAGATTGGTGCGCGCAGCATCATCGCCGCTGGGGCGCTGGTGACGAAGAACATGGTGGTTCCCGAAGGATCGCTCGTGGTTGGATCGCCAGCACGGGTGGTTCGAACGCTTTCGCCCGAGGAGGTGGCTGCGAACGCGAAACTGGCGTTGAAGTATGTGGAAATCTCGCGGCGCTATCTGGCGCAGGGACTGGGCGGAACGCCGGTCAGCGCATAAAATCATAGCGCGAGTCTTGCCAGCAGCCCTTGAGCGGTTTTAGTCTGCTGATAACCATGAACAAAGATGTCGTCGAAGTGCAGGTGCGCGCGGTTTTGCCGCTGGAGGGCAGCTTTGCTGTGTTCCTGGGCAATGAAGCGAAGGTTTTCGTGATCTACATCGACGAGTCGGTGGGCACGGCGATCTCCATGTTCATGCGTGGGGTGTCCAAGGAGCGCCCCCTGACGCATGATCTCGTGGGCCACCTGCTCATGGCCTTCGGTGCAAAGGTGGAGCGCGTCATCATCAACAATATCAACGGCAGCGTCTTCCATGCGCGGTTGATCATCTCCGCTGAGAATGAACTGCTCACCACCCGCAAGATGATTGAACTGGATGCCCGGCCCAGCGACAGCATCGCCATGGCTGTGCAGCAAAGCGCGCCGATTTTTGTGGCTCAGGCTGTCTGGGACGCAGTCGAGGATGTCAGCGACACGCTGGCGCAGATCGAGAAAAAGGGCCTTGAGGCTCAGCAGGCATCAGAAGCTGCTACCAAGGAGCAGGGTGACGATGATGATGACATCGAGGAGCTGAGCGACGAGGACATCAACGCCATCGCTGGCATCAGCGGCCAGGAGAATGAAGAGTACGACGACGGCTTCGGCGATGATGACGACGACGAAGGCGAGGAGTGGAAGAAGGGAGGGTGATTTCGCCGCTGCTACGCGGCCAGCACTTCTTTCATGGGCCGTGTGATTGCCTGGGGAAGTGTCTTGCCCGCTGTGTGCAGGCTTTCGACTTCATCCCGCACCAAGCCGCAGAGCTGCTCGTAAGTCTGAGATTCGGAGTCGCCGTGACACACACCACCCCAGGGGAACAAATCAGGGCACCAGCCGATGTAGGCGGCGTCTTCATCACTCCACTGCACAAATTTAAGATACTTGTCTTCCAGTTTCATCGGGATGCGTCGTTGATCGCGTTGCGGATTTGTTTTTCCTGGTAGTGCTGGGCGTCTTGTCCGTCTTTGCCACTAAGCAAGACGGAGCCTTTGAGCCTGGGGTGCTGAAATTTACGATGGGAACCCTTGCCGCCTGGAGCGAGGCCGAAGCCTGCTCGTTCAAGGTCGGCGATGAGCTGCCGGATTTTGCGGGGCATGGGAAATACTTCTTCATTTCGCCCCTTCGTCAAGGTCGCGACAGCATCGCCTTCAATTGCTGCGCCTCACCGTGGCTTGGCATGATGCGCAGGGTGGTGTCGAGGGCGTTGATGGCCTCTTGTTTGCGGCCTTGTTGCGCCAGGATCGTGGCGCGCGCGTAGGGGATGCCGGGATCGCGGGGATCAGCGAGTTCGCCGCGTTGGAGAGCCTCAAGGGCACCAGGGATGTCTCCCTGGCCGTTTTTGGCGAGGCCGAGATTGTACCAGGCTCGGGCCAAGATCGGATTGAGGCGCACGGCTTCTTGCAGTGATGCGATGACTGAAGGCATGTCGCCTGTTTCACTAAGGGCGAGGCCGAGTTCGTAGTGATACTCTGCGTGGTTGGGCGCGAGTTTGATGGCATCGCGCAGTTTGGCGATGGCAAGCTGGGTCTGGCCCGTGGTGCTGTAAATCATCGCCAAGTCATGATGGAAGGGCGGGGAATTGGGGTCCCAGCGGATGGCGGTTTCCATGTGCTGGATGGCCGAGGTCGTGTTGCGACGGGCAAAATCGAATTGTGCGAGCTGCATCTGGCCGCTGGGCTGGTCGGCGTTCCAGTTCAACATGTGCTGGAGGTCTTTTCCGGCGGCGGAATCGAGGTTCAAGGAATCACGCAAGGCCCAGGCGGCGGAGACTCGCACGCCACGCACCGGATCATCGAGCAAAGGCTCGATGGTGCTGCGGATGGAGCCGTTTTGCAGCAGCGGCTCCAGCGTGCGGATGGCGCTTTGGCGCACGATGGGATGCGCGTGCTGCAACTGGGCGCTGACGGCATTTTGTACGGCGGGTTCGTTGATCCAGCGGTCGAGCAAGAGCGTGGCGCTGGCTTTCCAGTGTGGGATTTCATCGCTGCTGAGCAGCGAGACGAGTCCCTCACGCGCCTCCGCATCGCCCTGGCGTGCTTTGGCGATGAGTGTGGCGCGTGTGCGTGTTTTGCGGTCCATTTTCGGTCCCCACCACTTCTGCGTGGCCTCCAGCGCCCAGTCGTTGGTTTTGTCCGTGTGGCATTTGTTGCAGGCGTTTGGCACGTTGAACTGCTTGGTGAGCAGCGGGTCAGGGATGGTGAATCCGTGATCATGGCGCGGGTGGCGCTGCATGTACACGGTCTGTGGCATGTGGCAGTTGATGCACTGATTGCCGGTGCTGTCGCTCTGATGAAAGCTGTGCGCTTCGGGCATGATGACCGGCGCGTTGGGAAAGCCGCCGGTCGTGTGGCAGCGCATGCAGAGCTGGTTGCCGGGCAAAATCGTTTTCATGCTGTGCATGTCATGGCAGTCCATGCAGCGCACACCGGCGTGGTGCATGCGGCTGCTGAAGAAGCTGCTGAACTCGTAGTTCTCGTCGCGAATCTGGCCGTCAGGGTAAAACGTGTCGCTCTGGTCGGTGATGGTGAGGTGGTAGTGGTCCCAGAAGGACTCGCCAGGCACGAAGTCTCCGGTGATCTCGCCACGCCGCGCATGACAGCCGGCGCAGTTTTCGATGTGCTGGTCGCGTGACCATTTCACGATTGTCGGATCGCCTTTGACGCCACGGTTGGCGCGTTGCCACTCATTGTGCGGCTTCATCGGGCCGTGGCAGGACTCGCAGCTCACGGACATCTCGGCCATGGTGGTTTTGTAGCTGTCTGTGGCGGCGTCGTAGTTTTTGCGCAGGCGGGTATTGTGGCAGGTGGCGCACATCTGGTTCCACACCATGCCACGGCCGGTCCAGTGGCCCCACTCGCCGGGTTTGCGGTCCTCGTTGCCGTACACGTTGAACCACTCGTTCTTCTTTGGATCAAGGCAGGCTTCCATGGCCTGAAGTCGTCCGTTGCCGCCATCGACGAGGAACTGACGCAGCGGATCGTGGCCGATCACGCGTTCGACGCGAAAAGGCGTGATCTTGTCGCCAAAGCCAAGCGCGATGAGTTCGTAGTCACTCTTGGTCTTGCGCGTCTCGGTGGTCTGCGAGCCGTGTTGGAAGCTGCGGGTTGGCACAAACGCGGGATCGTCGAGTTTCGGGTCCGGTTTGCGCTCGGCGAGGCCGTGGTGCGAACCGGCCCACTTGGTGAATTGATCCGCGTGGCATTCCTTGCAGCTCTCCGAGCCTGCGTACTGCGCAAAAGTCGCCTTTTCATCCGGCATGACGAACGGCTTGGCTTTGGCGAGAGGAACAGGCGTCGAAACCGGCAGCGGTGTGAACTTTTTCTGTGGTCGCAGCACCCAGCCGAGCAAGGCGAGGAATCCCAGACCACACGCCGCCATGATGACACCTGCTTTCCACGAAGATGGAGGTGGCTCAGGAGCTGGCGGGGCTTTTTTCTTCATGCGTGCGCCAGATTAGGCGGACGCGACAACGGCGCAAGACACGTCAAAGAATCAGAAATCGAGGTAGATCTCGGCGCGGCGGTTGCGGCTGCGGCCTTCGGGGTCGTCGGTGCCATCGGACTTTTTGTTGGGGCTGAGCGGCTGCGCCTTGCCCATGCCTTCGGTTTCCACCTGCGCGGCGGGCACGCCGAGTGCGACGAGCTGCTGCTTCACGGTTTCAGCGCGGTTGCGCGAGAGATTGATGTTGTAGTAGTCCTCGCCTTTTTCATCCGTGTGGCCGGCGATGCGCAGTTTTTTGGACGAATCGGCCTTCATCAGAGCGGCGATGACTTCGATCTGCTTCTGGGCGCGGGGATGCAGCTCGGCGCGGTCATATTCAAAGTAGAGGGCCAGGGATTCGCCGCCTTTCGGGTTCTTCACGATGGGCGTGTAAGGCACGCCGAGCTTTGAGGCGTTTTTGGCGAAGGAGCCGAGAATGTCCGAGAGATTCAGCCCGGCTACCTTCCAGGGCTGGGCGACGTCGGCACGCTTGAGCTCGACACCGAACTCGGTGGTCTGCTGCAGTTCCTCGGACTGCACCTGGGCGATGACCCAGGACACTTCCGGATTGGCGATGGTGACGATCAACGGCTTGCTGGCGTTGAGCGAGTATTTACCTTCTTCAAACACGATGCAGAGGCCAACGAGGCGCTCGACGGGCACCTTGGTCTCATCCACAAACTTGCGGGCGTTGGTGAAGTCGTGTTTCAGAAGGTGGCTGACGAAATCGCTGGCGAAGGCGAGTGCGTCCGAGCTTTCTTCGATGGCGAAAAGCTGTTTCATCGGCGCGAGCGTGCCGGGCGCAGGCGGCGTGGTGCCTGCGGCAGGAGCAGTGGCCGAAGGCTGCGGCAGACTGGCGACGGCGGCGCTCATGGCCTTGGGCAGCATGGCCTTGGCGATCTTCCAGCCCATGCGCTCATCACGTTCAAGATCGAGCTGGATGCTGAGGGTTTCGCTCGATCCGGGTTTGGTGAAGGGAATGGCAATGCGGGTGCGGTTTTCTACCAAGCCGAGCAGTTCCACTTGGTCTTCCGTGCCGGGCTTGAAGCCCATCTCCGAGAGCTGCTGAAAGAGCTTCGTGGCGCTATCTGACTGCGCGGCGTCTGCGGCGGCGGCGAGTTTCCCAGCCGTAGCGAAATCTCCGGTGGTCAGGCTGCGGACGAGCTGCTTGCCCAGGTCTAGGGGGCGTGCAAAGCCAAAGGAGACGGGCTTGGGTGTGGGGGGCGGCGGGACGGCAGGCGTCTCCATCTTGGGCTTCACAGGCGCGAGTTTGGCGGCATCTGCAGCTTTGACTTCATTGGAGGGCTTTTGGGCGGCAGCAGCGGCAACGACCGCTGCTTCCTGTTGCGCGGCCATTTTCTTCCGTGTGAAGAGGAAAAAGATCGCTGTGCTTAGTGCGAGCGCGGCGACGACGATCAGCACGGGAACAAGACTGCCGCCAGAAGAGGTGCGGGAAGAAAAGGGGCGGTTTGGGAGTTGCATGGCCGGGAGTGGGCTTGTCTCAGACAGCAGCAAAGATGCCACCACGAGAGGTGATGAGGCAAGGGCTATTCTTCACGCCTGAAAGGGATCAGCGTTTCTCTTCAATGCCGGGGGTCACTTCGCCACCACGCATTTTGGATTTCAGCCGGGACCAAAAGTCATCCGAAGGCTTAGCGGCAGAGTCGCTCCCGCTGATGGCCTTGCTGGCACTGAAGGCGGGCACGTCCACCGCGCTGGTGCGCGAGCCGCCGCTGCCCACATCGGCCAGGGAGCGACCGTATGGGGCGAAATTGTTCACCGGCACGTCGTATTTCTGCATGCTGGAGGAGAGAACGCGGCGCGCATTGATGAAGGCCGTGGGACTGTAGTAGTTTGACGAGTCACGGGCGAACGAACTGCGATTCATGCCGATGTGGAGGTTCTTGCGGACTTCAAAGTGCAGATGAACGGCGTACATGCCGTTGTTGCCGCCCATGGTCCCCACGAGCTGGCCTTTCTCGACCAGCTCATGCAGGCGCACCTTGCGCTCGTGCAAATGGGCGTAAAGGGAGTCCACCATGGCGATGCGCCCGTCCTGCTCACGGAAGACATGGCGCACCAGGATGCAGTTTCCCCAGCCGACGCCGATGTTTTGTGAAAAGATGACCACGCCGCGCCCCATGGCGTAGATCGGTGCTCCGAGGTCGCTGTCGCCACCGCCGTTGCCGTTCCAGTCCTCGCCGAGGTGCCCGTTCGGCCAGTAGCCGCGGAATTTGTAGTAGCCAGCGGCGTCAGGCTTGCCCACCGGGAAATCAAACCCGTCCGCAAGGCGAACTCGGATGGTGGAGCCGGACTGAGCTGCGGCATTTGACGTTAGAAGCAGGCAGCCAGCGCCCATTCCAAGCATGATGCTCCAAACCGTCAATAAACGGCGCAGATAAGTGTTGGGTGAGCAGGGGGCACTGGTTGGCATGCCGGTGAGGGGCCGCGAGAGTAGCCAAATTCGTCGCAAAGGCCAGCTTGAAAACACTCTCTGTGCAAGAGATGAAGGTGTGGGGGCGAAATTTCCAGAATGATTGCAGTGAGTGAAGCTCGAGGGCTTGCAAAGCTCTTCTCCACGCCTGAAAGTCCGTTTCCCCCACCACAACCCCCATTTCACCCTCCCTTTTCCATGCCAGACTGGCTCGCGATCATCCTCCTCGGCATTATTGAAGGTGTCACAGAATTCCTGCCCATCTCCTCCACAGGGCATCTGCTCATCCCGCAGAATCTCGGGCTGCTGCCTGCGAAGAGCGATTTGTTTAATGTGGTGATCCAAAGCGGCGCGGTGCTGGCAGTGCTCGCCGTCTTCACGCAGCGGGTGAAACAGCTCGCCACCACCCTAGGAGACGCCAGCACGCGGGATTACCTGCTCAAGCTGTTCGTTTCATTCTTCATCACGGCGGTCGGTGGTCTGGCGATCAAGAAATTCGACATCGAGCTGCCGGAGACAATTCCCCCTGTGGCTTGGGCCACGTTGATTGGCGGTGTGATCATCCTGGTGCTGGAATTTCTGCACAAAGGCAAAACGGGCGTTTCTAACATCACGTGGACGGTGGTGGTGGCCGTGGCGCTGGCTCAGCTCCTTGCGGCGGTGTTTCCCGGCACCTCGCGCTCTGGGGCCAGCATTTTGATGGCCATGGCCTTTGGCATCGCGCGGCCAGCGGCCACCGAGTTCTCGTTTTTACTCGGTATTCCCACCCTGATGGCTGCGGGCGGGTATAAAATCCTTTCCGCCTTCAAGGACGGCACGGCGGCCCAGGAAGACTGGGGCATGGTGGTGCTCGGCACGGTGGTGTCCGCCCTTTCGGCCTTTGTGGTGGTGAAATGGCTCATCCGTTTCGTGCAGAGCCACACGTTCAACGGCTTCGCCTGGTATCGCATCGTGCTTGGCGGGGCGCTGCTGGCCTGGGCGGCCATGGGAGGAGGTCGCTGAGATATGCTGGCAATGCTCCAGGGCTGGTTCCGGCGCTCGGTCTTCAAGACCATCCGCTACCTCAAGCACCCGCGAAAACTGCGGGACCGCCCCACCATGCGCTGGTTCGCGCGGCATTTTCTCGACAAGCGCGTCTGGCGGCCCACGCAGCACACGCTTTCCGGCGGCATGGCGGTCGGCATGTTCATCACGCTCCAGCTTTTGCCCATCCAGATGCCCACGGCGACGATTTTGGCTGCCATCTTCCGCGTGAACATCCCCGTCGCCATCGCCATGTGCTGGCTGAGCAATCCCTTCACCATTCCGTTCATCGCCTGGCTGGAGTATCTGATCGGCAAGTGGTTCCTCGCGCTCTACACCACGGTGCCCACCACACCGTTTCCCACGCAGTTGCCTGACTCGATGGTGGATGCTTGGATCGTGCTCAAGGAGCACGCGCCCGTCATGCTCATGGGAGGCATCATTCTGGGCGCAGCAGGTGCCCTACTTAGCTACATCGCCACCTGGGGCGGCTGGGAGATCGCCAGCCGCATAGAGATCGCCAAAAAACTGCGTGTGGCGAAAGCGGCGTGAGCTTTTTGCCAGTTCGTAGCTGCTGAAGAGTGAAAAACCTTGTTCACACGCATGCTTTGCGTTCTCATCCGGTCAGCGCACGAAAAAATGACTGAAGCCGAACGCAGAATCATCGCCGCCCAGGGTTATGTGGAGCTGGGTCTCTACGAGGAGGCCCGGGAGGAGCTGTCCCCTTTGACGGAGGCCTTGCATGATCGTGTGGATGTCATCGAGATCACGTTGCTCTGCTTCATGGGGCGGCAGCGGTGGGCTGAGGCACTGGAATTGGCTCTCAAGCTCTGCCAGCAGGAGCCAGCAGAGCCGGGAGGCTACATCCATGCCGCGTTTTGCCTGCACGAGCTGGGAAAAACAGCCGAGGCGGTGGACATGCTGTCTCGTGGACCTGTCTCGCTGCGCACGAAGCCTGTGTATTACTACAACATGGGCTGCTACCACGCGAGTCTTGGCCATTTCGAGCAATCCCTGGCCTATTTGGAGCGTGCTTTTGAGATGGATGGCGACCTGCGCCTGCATGCGAAGAAGGATCGCGATCTCGACGCTCTCCGCGCCCGACTGGAGGCCCAGCTCGCATGAGTACGCCTGCCTGTGCCGCGAATCTCCAGGCCGTGCGGGCCTGGTTTGAGGAAAGCTTCCGTACGCGCTGGGAGATGGGCGCGTCTGTTTCCATCTGGCAGCACGGCCAGGAGGTCTTGAGCCTCGCACATGGTCACTGTGATCGTGCCCGCACCAAGGTGTGGGATGCAGACACGCT
>CAXNGR010000096.1:0-9047 GCA_964201265.1 Verrucomicrobiaceae bacterium | reverse complement strand
TCGCCATCCACCTTGCCCAGCGTCGCCATTTCGACGCGCTTGGACTCCGGGTTCAGCCGGATGGCTTCAATGGACGGCTCATCCAGCAAAAAATCCGCCAGAGCATCCATCCAGTCGGGTGACTCCGGTGGTGTGGGCGAGGAATTCGGCATGCCGTGCTTTACGAGCCAGCAAGACGCGTGACAACCTCATCTTCATCACACATGATCTGCGCATGATTCGCAGTCTCATCGCCGGATCGCTTCGTGTGTTCTCCGGTTCCGTCGCCCGCTGGCATGGCTGCGCCCCGGAGCCGGTGCAGCGCGTTTATTTTGCCAATCACACCAGCAATCTCGATGGCCCCGTGCTCTGGGCCTCACTGCCAGCGCCCGTGCGCGATCTCACCCGCCTCATCGGTGCCAAAGACTACTGGACGGTGGGCCGCGTGCGGCCCTTCCTCGCCTTTCGTGTCTTCAACGCCGTGCTAATCGAGCGCAAAAAGCCCACGCCCGAGTGCAATCCGCTCGATGACATGATCAACGCCCTCGGCGACCGCCACTCGCTCATCCTCTTCCCCGAAGGCAGCCGCCACAACCAGCCCGAGCCGCAGCCCTTCAAGCCCGGCCTCTTCCACCTCGCCAAAAAACGCCCCGACGTGCAGCTCGTCCCCGTCTGGATGGAAAACCTCAACCGCATCCTCCCCAAAGGCGAAGTCCTACCCGTCCCCGTCCTCGGCAGCGTCACCTTTGGCGAGCCAATCCGGCTCCACGAAGGCGAAGCGAAGCCTGATTTCCTCATCCGTGCACGTGAAGCGGTGCTGGCGTTGAGGCACTGACCATCACTGGAACTGAACCGATCTTGGCCTCCAGCATGCTTCCCTTGAGAAGGCTGCAAAAAAGCACGCCTTCGCCGCGTGTCCTTTGCCCCCAAACAATGAAATCTTCCCGTCGTCTCTTCCTCCGTGGCACCGGTGCAGCGCTTGGCCTGCCGTGGCTGGAGTCCATCTGCGCTTTCGGAGCTGAATCCGTCAAAAACAACACGGCGCCGCGTCGCCTCGCCGTGTGCTTCACCGGCAACGGCGTCAATCCTCACCACTGGGGCGCTAAAATGGGCGCTGGCGGCATGGAATTGATGAAATCGCTCACGCCGCTCGAAGGACTCAAGAAGCACGTGAATGTGTTTCAGGGCCTGTGGAACCCTACGACCGTGGAAGGCGAAGGCGGCCACTATCCGAAGATGAACGTGCTTTGCGGCCTGAAGGTGAAAAAGACCACCACCGATGTCGAGGTCGGCACCACGATGGATCAGCTCATCGCCGCACAGACAGGCAAATTCACGCCTGTGCCCAGCGTCGTGCTCGGCACCGAGCGGCCCAGCTACAGCACGGACAGCGGCTTCACCTCGATTTACACCGCCTACATCTCCTGGAGCACACCGACGACACCCGCACCAAAGGAAATCTTCCCGCAGCAGGCCTTTGACCAGCTCTTCGACGACGGCAGCCGCCGCAAGCGCGACAAAAGCATCCTCGACCTCGTGCTCGAAGACGCCAGCAGCCTCAAACCCAAGCTCAGCAGCCGCGACAAGCAGAAACTCGACGAATACCTCACCTCCGTGCGCGAAATCGAGCAGCGGGTCGAACTCGCCGAAAAAATCAGCCAGGCCGAAACCAACGGCCAAGGCTGGATGCCCACCGTGAAAGCTCCGACCCTCGGGCGACCCGCCGCAGGCATCCCCGCCAGCAGCGAGGACCACCTGCGCCTCATGTTCGACATCATGCTCCTCGCCTTCCAGATGGACCGCACCCGCGTCGCCACCTTCATGATGAACAACGACCTCTCCAACATGCGCTTCCCCAGCCTCGACGGCATCAGCGGCGGCATTCACGAGCTCTCGCACCATGCCAATGACGAGCACCGCCTCAGCCTGTATCAGCGCGTGAACGAACATCAGGTCAAACTCTGGGCTGAATTCCTCGCCAAGATGCAGGCCACGAACGAAGGCGAGCGCACCCTGCTCGAAAACAGCATGATCCTGCTCACCAGCAGCCTCATGGACGGCAACGCGCACGACTCCCGCCAGCTCCCCGTCGTCCTCGCTGGCGGAGGCGGCGGCACCATCCAAGGCGGCCGTTTCCACGACCTCAGCAAAGACCCCAACCGCAAACTCTGCCGCCTCCACCTCGCCCTCATGGACCGCATGGGCGTGAAAACGAGCCACTTCGGCGACGCGGAGAATGCATTGGCGATTTAGCAGACTCGATTGGCAATCGAATCACCCATCGAGCCGTAGGCTCGCGAGAAAATAGCCGGTGGTGAAACCACCGGACACATCGCGTCCCTCAACGTCCTCACATGCCGCGCCCTGAAAGGGCGCGAAGAGGGATGTGATTGCCACACCGCTATCGAATGCTTCTTGCGCACCCTCCGGGGCGCGGCGGCATGATGATGGCGGATGCTCTCGGCACATCCGGTGGTTCTCGATGGCTCCGCCATCTTCACCACCGGCTAATCTCTTTCGAGCCTCCGGCTCGTGACGCAGTCGCTCAGACATCTGCCAATCCACCAATCAACACCCGCAGATTCTCCTTCGCCCGCGTCTCAAACCGCTCACGCGCCCACGGAGTTAAGTAAATCCGCTCCCGCTTCAAGAACCCGGCCAAAACCTCAGCTCGCTTCTCGCGATAGACCTCCTCCGGCACCCAGCCGTATTCCTCGCGAATCTGCTGCTCATACTCCAGCACTCGTTCCGGCGACTGCGCAAAGATCGCGAGGTCGATGTCGATGATCCACGCATCATCCGGCCCTTCGCTGGGCTGGTGGGTCTTTGTGAGCAGGATCAGCCGCGCCACCCCGCGTGCCGTTGAAGTGCCTCCAAGGGCTTCGACGGCCATTGCCGCGCTTAACGCCTCATTTTCACCGCTTTTCGGATCATAGACGGCATCATGAAACCACAGCGCCATCTCGATGAAATCGGGTTGCTGCATCAAAGCCTTCGCTTCATCAAAAACACTTAGACACTCGTCAAGGTGCTGTAGCGAGTGATAGGCCCGCTGCGGCTCTCCATAAGCTCGCACCAGCCGCTCATGCCATGCAGTGGCATCACCAATGATGCCCATTCGCTCCGCGAGCGGCAGCCAGTGTTCGAGGGAGGTTCTCATGTTCAGAAAAGAATGTTCTCCACAAACGTCGCCACATGCGGCGGCAGTTTGCGGTGCTTGCGGGTGAGGACTACGACCTCGCGCTCGAAGGCCTTAGCAAACGGCAGTGTCACGAGCGATTCTTTCCGCCGGTAGAGAGCGAGGGCGCGACGCGGCACGAAGGCCACACCGTAGCTGCTGGCGACGAGATTGATGATGAGGTCAAAGCTGTCGAGTTCCATCGTCGGCGTCGTGGCGAGGCCTTGGCGCTTCATCCAGCGCCGGAGGGACTGGCCGGTGTTTGTCCCGCTGTCGATCATGAGCCAGGACTGCTGCTGGAGCCAGAGTTTGAGTCGGTCAGCACGTTTCGGCGCTATCAGTGCGGCTGGAGCGATGAGTTCAAAGCGATCTTTGAAGCGATGCGTGATGTTCACCGAGTCTGGCAGCTTCGCGGGTGGGCAAAGCACGCCGATGTCCGTCTCGTTCGCATCCAGCGAGGTCAGGATCGCACCGCCCGAATGATAATTGACCCGGCAGGCCACCTCCGGGTGCCTCTGATGATTCGCGTGAAACAAGCCCGGCATGTGCGCCATCGCCAACGTGCGTGACACACTCACCCGCACCTCCGGTCGAGCGCTGCCAAAGGCCGTTTGCAGTCCATCAAGCGTGGCCGAGACACCGCCGATGAGCCGTGCGGCCTCGGCGGCGAGGTAATGTCCTGCCTCCGTCACCTCGACGGAGCGCGTAGTGCGATTGATGAGGTCCACGCCTAACCGACTCTCCAACGACTGCATTTGTCGCGTGAGAGCACTTTGAGACATCCCAGCCTCCCGTGCCGCACGGGTGAAGCTGCGGTGCTTCACCACCAGATGAAACAAATGCAGCGCATGAAGATCGAAAGGCTTCGTGGCGAGGTATTTTTGCACGCTGCGCATCAAAGCATGAGTTTTATGCACTTCACGCATTTCTTGGCCTGAGCGAGTAAGGGTCCGTCAACCAACCCAATTCACCTCATGCCCAACATCCTTGACCGCCTCCCTCAAAACGCCCCCGGACGCTTCTACGTCGATTCGACCTGCATCGACTGCGATCTCTGCCGAGATCACGCTCCTGCCTTTTTCCGCCGCGATGACGCAATCGGCCAAAGCAACGTCTTCCGCCAGCCGGAAACGCCTGCGGAGATCACCCTCTGCCGCGAAGCCCTCGAAAGCTGCCCCACGGAGTCGATTGGGGAAGATGGGGGTGAATCATGAGCTGGATCGCTTTTGCAATCCTCAGACCATGAACGCACCCTCCCACAGCATCTTCAGAAAACTCTGCCAGGGCAGGATTTCGATCTTGTCGTCGGTCACGCGGGCACGCGGCACACGGGAAACGAGAATGCAGCGGCTCTGCGGGTGTTCTTCCTTCCAGGCGCGGAGCCCTTTGAGATGGTCGCTGGTGATGTTGTCGCTGGATTTGGCCTCGATGGCGATTTGCCCGTTACCGAGGATGAAATCGACCTCCAGGCCTGAGGCGGTGCGCCAGTAGGAGATCGGCAACCCTCCGCGATAGCTGGCATGCGCCCGCAACTCCATAAACAAGAAGTGCTCGAAGGCCGCGCCGTAATCCGAGGAACCGGGACTCATTTTAGCACGATGAGCGAGGTCATTGACGACGCCGACATCGAAGAAATAAAAGCGCGGCGACTCGATGACGCGGCGTTTGGCCCGCTTCGTCCACGCTGGCACCCAGGTGGCGATGAGAGTATCCACCAGCACCTCGAAGTAGCCGCGCACCGTGTTCGCCGCGATGCCGATCTCGCGACTGATGCTGGTGAAGTTCACGATCTGACCGTTGCTGAACGCCGCAGCCTCCAGGAATCGCTGAAAAGTGGGCAGACTTCGTGTCAGGGCCTCGGCCAGCACTTCTTCACGCAAGTAATCACCGACATAGGCATCCAGCAGCGGCGCGGGCTTGGACGAAAGGTAGTGCCGAGGCAACAGCCCATGATTCAAAGCGCGATCGAGGTCGAGATCTGGCACCTCAGCGCTGATGAGGGGGAACATCTCATGCCGCACGGCCCTGCCACCGAGGAGGTTGCCGCCGCCGCGCAGCAACTTTCGTGGACTGGAACCTGTGAGGATGAAGCGTAAGCCATGCTTGCTGATGAGCGAGTGCACCTCGTCGAGCAGTTCCGGCAGCTTTTGCACCTCGTCGATGATGATGGGATGCGGCTGGTTCTTCCTGCTCCAACCCAGCGCGGTGCACTCCTCCGCCAGCAAGCCCGGGTTGGCCGCGAGCCTGCGGTGCTCCTTCGCCAGCAGCAAATCGTAATAGGGCGCATCCGGGAACAGCTCGCGAAGCAGCGTGCTCTTCCCCGACTGACGCGGCCCCCAAAGGAAGCAGGATTCCTGTTCAATTTGCTCTTTGGAAAGGATTCGGTGGAACATGACAATGTGCAGTGTCGATGCGGGTATGCATGACAATGTGCAGTGAAGATGCACATTGTCATCCGTGATTTTTTCCTCTTACCCCGCACCAGCAAGTCATTCAAAGCCGCCCCGTGCCTTGCTCCGGCCCGGCGAGTTTACGGGCGATGAGGCCCCCGAGCTAAGGCAGGCGGAAGGCTTCGTTCAGTGTGCCGACGTGGATCTTGAGGGGCTGGCACAGGAGGTGGTGCAGGAATTGTTTTTGAAGCTGGCGCGAGATGCGGATGCGGTCACGACGGCGCGCTCGGAGCGGGCGGTGATCTTCACGATAGCGCGAAACCTCTCGCTCGATGTGCTGCGGCGTCGCCAGCGGGAGGAAAGGGCGCTGGAGGCCTGGGAGCAGGAGTTGCCGTGCTGGTTTGAGCCTGCGGCGGATCAAGAAGCGGACTGGTGTGGCTAAGACGGATTTACTTCTGGTCGGATGCCGATGATCGCTGCCGCAGCGACTTCAGATACGCGTTGTCCGGCGCAGGCTTCACAGGCCGCTCGGGCGTGTCGATCATCGTCTGCACGCGCTTTTCGCTGCCATTGATGAGTCCGGCGATGATTTCGGCCTCGGGGAGGTTCTTCCAATACTTCATCGGCATCTCGGATTGCATGGCCTTCACTTTGAGGCGGGCAGGATTGAAGATGCTCCGGTAGTAGGTGCGCCAGAGGTCGTCGTGAGCATCGGCGTCGGGAGCGTCGTGACGGCTCATGCCGGGCATGAAGGTGAGTTTGTCGCCGTCCCAGCTCACGCACTCGTCGGGCGTCAAAATGGACCACTCCATGCCCGCGAAGCGTTTCTCGAAAAACGGCGCGGCGAGCCTTGTGATGCGATACTCGGGCTCAAACCACGCCACAAATTGCTCGCGGCCATTTTGCTCGTTCACGCCGACGAGGCGGAAGCGCACGAAGGCATGCATCTTGTGGATGTCGCGGCTCACGGCCTTCGCCCACATGCTGCATTGATGCATGTCACGGTCCGAAGGCATGCCAAGGAGGTGTTTTTCGCCACCGAGCGTCAAACGATGCAAAAGGCGATACAGGATGGCAAAACGGCGTTCGTCGGTGTGAGCGCACACATTGGCCGCGAGGCGTAAAAACTCAGCGGGGACCTTCACAGCGTCTTTTCGTGCATCGCCGTAGCTCACATTGTCTTCGCCCAAGAGAGACGGAGTTTGTGATTCATCGGCCCACTGCACTTCCTCGGGCTTCACGCCATGCCGCAGCAGCTCGCGGGCTTTGTAGCGCCAGGCTTCGAAGGTGGGCTGGATGAGGGCGGTGTGGGTCATGGCAGGTTTTTAACCGCTAATATGACGCTGATTGGACGCTGATGGATGAGGTCTTTATCAGCGTCTGATTAGCGTCATGTCAGCGGTTCAAAGATGGCTTTAATCCTCAAATCTGCCCGCTGAGTGCCATCGCGGCATCAGCAGGCGTGGCGGGAGGTGAGACGTTGAAGTTGAGTTCGAGCTGGCGGGGGCCGGGGAGGAAGTGTTGGCGGAGGTTGGTGCTTTCGAGCAGCGCGATGCGAGGCCGGTGGTCAGCAGCGACGATGAAAGGCATGACTTTTTTGAGGTTCACCCGCATGCGTTGCAGATCGGCGAGGGTGAGGCGTGACCAACGTCGCGCGGCGAGGATGAAGGGCATGGCCTTTTTGAGGTTCACCCGCATGCGCTGGAGATCGGCGAGGGTGAGGCGTGACCAGCGTCGCGCGGCAAGGATGCGGGCGACGTTCACGGTGCCGAGGCCGGGAATGCGCCAGAGCAGCTCCTGTGAGGCGCGGTTGATGTCCACGGGGAAGACGGCGCGATTGCGCAAGGCCCAGGCGAGCTTCGGATCGAGGTCGAGATCGAGGTTTGGCTCCTCTTTGGGCAGCAACTCGCCGACATCGAAGCCGTAGAAGCGCAGCAGCCAGTCGGCCTGATACAAGCGATGCTCGCGGACGAGCGGCGGGGGCTTGATGGGCAGCAGCACGCTCGGCTCCGGGATGGGGCTGAAGCCGCTGTAGTAAACGCGGCGCAACCGCACCTCGCGATAGAGTTCATCGGCGCGATGCAGCACGAGCGCGTCGCTGCTGTCGTCCGCGCCGACGATCATCTGCGTGCTCTGGCCGGTGGCAAAGGCGGGCGCTTTGGCCCGTGGGCGGTTCACGATCTGTCGCGCGGCTTTTTTGGCCTCCAGGCTTTCGTCGATGCGCTGGCGGATGCCGTGCATGGCCTGTTTTGTGTTCGTGAGGTTCTTTTCCGGCGCGAGCCGGTCGAGGCTCTGCTGCGAGGGCAGCTCGATGTTGATGCTGATGCGATCGGCGTAGCGCCCGGCCTTGTCGATCAGTGCCTGCGAGGCCTCGGGGATGGTTTTAAGATGGATGTAACCGCGGAAGTGATGCACCTCGCGGAGCTGCCGCGCGACCTCGATGACCTGCTCCATGGTGTGGTCGGCGCTGCGCACGATGCCACTGCTGAGGAAGAGGCCCTCGATGTAGTTGCGCTTGTAGAAGTCGAGCGTGAGCTGCACGACTTCCTCCGGTGTGAAACGCGCCCGCTGCACATTGCTGGAGCGGCGGTTGATGCAGTAATGGCAGTCGTAGAGGCAGGCGTTGGTTAAGAGCACCTTCAGCAGCGACACGCAGCGCCCGTCCGGCGTGTAGCTATGGCAGATGCCCATGCCGCCGGTGGAGCCGACGCCCTTGCCATCCCGCGAGTCCTTCCGCGCCGCTCCGGAGCTGGCGCAGGACGCGTCATACTTCGCCGCGTCGGCCAGGATTTCGAGTTTGCGCGTGAGGTTCATGAGTTCGCCCGAACAGTGCAGGGAAAGCGCTGTTCGTCATGCCTGGAGCGCGGATTTTTTCGGTTACTTCATCGTCAGCATGGCCTCTTGAGACGTCCAACCCGCGAAACCGGGTTTGATCCTGGATCGGGTCCGCCAAGAACATCGCATCCAGACTTTCGCCACTGGGGCGCAATCCGCAGAACACAAACTGACTGCGGAGGTTGCCCCAAGACTCAGTCTGGGACAGACTCAGCTTCGTTGATGAGTCAGACCAGCCACTCCAAACTGCGTCCTACGGCTGCCACAGTCGTTGGGTGGCTGATTCTGCTGCTCCAAAGCCTTTCCCACGGCTCCGCGCCTCCTGCGGACGGTATTCTCGATGAAACCCGGGCGTTGAGCACGGAGACGCACCGGCAACTGGCCGCTGAGCTGAGGCAATTTCGCGAAGACCTGCGATGTGACGCCTGGATCACCGCCGCTAGTTTCGTCCCGGCGGAAATCACCCTGCGCAGGCAGGCACAGATCACCCGGCGCGAATGGAGCGGTGAGCGCCCAGCGGTGCTCATGGCCTATGACCGCGCCACGAACAGTGGGGCCATGTCCTTTGCTCCCGAGCTATGGGCACGTCACTCCTCGGCGGAACTCATCGAGATCATGCAGGAATCCCGCCGCACCCTCGGCAACACCGCGCTCACTCTCGACGA
>CAXNGR010000095.1:0-9069 GCA_964201265.1 Verrucomicrobiaceae bacterium | reverse complement strand
GTATGAGCCGACGGGCGCGGCACCGGCGACGCCGTCGTTGTAACCGGCGATGGCTTTTTTGCCGCTGCTGTCGGCGGTTTTGTCGAGGTAGTTGCCGGATTTGGCTGGCGGCGGCCAAATGAAGCCCCAGGGGTAGATGCCTTCGATGCGCAAGCTACGCTCGGAGGGTGTGGAGCCTAGCTCGCGCGAGAGATAGGCGGCCATGCTCCATTCATCGTCGCTGGGCAGGCGGTATTCCTGGTCGGGTTCGAGCAGGCCCTGGGCGCGTTCGCGGTCGGTCAGCCAGCGGCAGAATTGCTCGGCCTCGGAACGGTTCACCATCGTGATGGGAAGGTCAGGATCAGCGTCGAGTACGCGGCCATCGACGGGCGGCTGATTCGTGGCCTTGGCGAACTCGGCGAACTCTTTCCGGCGCGTCTCGGTGCTGGCGAGCATGGCCTTGCCCAGCGGCACAAACTTGATGCCCAGGCTGTTTTGCCACGATTTGCCGAAGACGACGGCCCCCGTGGCCTTGAGGCGGAGATTGAAGCTGATGCTTTGCTTTTCCTTGAGCTTGCCACTGGCGATCTCGGGCTTGTAGCCGGGAAGTCGCACTTCGTAGCTGAAAGCGTCGGCACGGACCTTTGGCAAAGCTAGCGGGGTGCGGCCTAAGAGGCGCTCGCCCTCGAAAACATCGGCCCCGACCGGCGTGCTGGCGATGTTTAGGCTGCCGAATTTCACACCCACGATCTCGCAGCGGATGGCGCTGTGGCCGGGCTTGGGCGCGGTGGCTCCGGCAGGGCGGGGGATGCTGGCCGTGCGCCAGACATATTCGTGCTCGGGGTCGAGCCGTGCCGTCTGGCGGTCTGTGGCGGTCATCCAGGCGCAGAAGGCGTCCGCTTCGCTGGAGGGAATGACTGCGGCATAGAGCGTGGTTTTGTCCGGCATCGTGACTGGGGCCACCTCGTATTCGGCGGCACGACCGGTGGCTTCGAGGAAGTTGCGGAAGAGCAGCGCATCGAGCGGCAGGTCGGCCACATGACGGTCCTGTTTGAACGTAAACCATTGCTTGAGCCGGTTTTGCCACGGCTTGCCAGGTGTGGGTGGCTGTGGACGAGCTGGAAGCACGGGCACAGGTTTCACCGGAAGCGGAATTTCATAGGCCCACTCGCGCTGATGCCGGGCCATCACGAGGCCACTGGCCAGGAGAAACGATCCCAACACAGTGAGGATGGCGGCGCGGCTGAAACGGCGCACGAAGCTCTCCGGGCGCTTGATTCCCACCTGCTGCAGCGATTCGGCGAAGTCTGCCGCTGTGGCAAAGCGGCGTGACAGGTCGCATTCACAGGCTTGGCAGATGGAGCGGTTTAAATCGAGCCAGAAGGGCCATTCTTCATCGGAGAGATTGTCTGGGACTTCGGGGAACTCCATGCGGTCCTTCCCGCTGCTCATTTCATAGAGCACCTTGCCGAGGCTATAGATGTCTGCCTGCGGCGTGCCAGGGCCTTCCGGCGGCACAAAGCCCTCCGTGCCGACGAACGTGCGCTCTCCAAACGCGGCCACGAGTCCAATGTCCGCCAGTTTGCACACACCGCCGACGAAAATGATGTTCGAAGGCTTGATGTCACGGTGGGTGAGACCGTGGTTGTGCATGTAGTGCAGCGCATCGGCCATGTACACGCCCGCGTCACGGCAGAAGAAGGGATCGAGCCGTCCATGACGCCGCATGGCCGTGGTGAGCGTGCGCGGGACGTAGGTCTGCGTGTTGATGATGTTCGCGCCATCCTCGGCGTCGTCCGCCAGCTCCATCACGCAGTAGTAAAAGCCGCGTGTTTCATTCCAGCCGACGTGCAAGATATGCACCAGGCAAGGATGACCGCGAGAGATCGGCTCGAACTGCTGGATGCCCTGAAACTCGCGGTGGAAGGTGCGAGTGAGTTCAAAGTCCTCGCGCCAGACGATTTTCACTGCACGCAGCGCTCCGGTGACGCTCTGCGCCAGCCACACCTCGCCATAGGCACCGGAGCCGATGCGCTTGATCAGCGTGTAGTCAGGAATGACGATGTCGTCACGGTGCGAGGGTGGGCCTTCCTTGTCGCGGCGCTTCACTCTTTCACGCGCCGCTTCAGGATCAATGGGCGGTGCGGGTAGATCGACATGGGAGTCACTCGTTTCCTCCGAATCCTCCTCAACGACCACAGACATGCCCGCTTCTTCGTCCGCGATCTCGGACGGGGGCGGGAGTGCGGTGGGATCGCTCATGAGGCAGACGTGGCAGGATCAGCGCGCTAGGGCAGGGTGCCGGTGCGAGCGCTCTGAAGTCTCCCATCAAAGCGCGATGTTCTCAAGCAATGGGTTGGCTTCTTTGCAGCCGGGCGCTTTGACAGCCTGTTGAAAAACTCATCCAAGAACGGTGAGAGGTCAGGAAGTCGGACGTGCTGGGCGCTGCACCCAGGGATACCTCTGACTTCTCACCTCTCACTTCTGCCCTCTCCCACCGACCGCCTCACAGCATCGTGTTCTCGAGTCCCTGAACCTCCTTCTTCACCAGCGCACCGACGCGGTGCTTGGCTAGATAAACCTGTGCTGCGTTGATGCCTAGCGCCTCGGAGGTCTTCTTCACGCCCCAGCCCTTCATCACATAGCAGTCGAAAATTTGGAACTGACGGGGGGAAACTTTCGCCTTCACCCGTTCGAGGGCGGCGGCGGTGATGTTGTCACGCCATTCACGGTCCCAGATCTTTTCCAGCAGGTTGTCTTTGTCCTGGGATAGCCTGTCCACGATCTGTGAGCTGGTGTCCTCGGTGTCGGCGTTGCCCTGATCGGCGAGCGAGGGTTGGCGTTTACGGGCACGGAACACGTCCAGGATACGCCAGCGCGTCATTTGCAACAGCCAAGCCTTAAACGAGCCAGCACGGGGGTCGTACTGCCCTTTTTGCACCTGCCGGGCGATGGCGATGATCGTCTCCTGGATCACATCGAACGCCTCCTCTCGGGTCAGGCCAGCCTTGGAGGCGACACTGAAGATTAAGCGCCAGTATGTTTGATAGAACTCGTTCCAGGTCTTCTGGTCTTCCCAGTTGTTGAGACGTTCGATCAGGCTTTTGCGAGTTTTTTCCCACAAGCCTTTGTCTTTCTTCACGTCCTCCGGGATTGGAATGTCTGGAATCGGGTCGCTCATTAAGTGTTGATTGTCAGCGGATGACAGTCGCTGTCAAACCTTTGAAACCCCTCGTGGACCACGAAAATCACCGATAGAAAAAATCACTTTGTGGCGGGGGCGCATGAGGGGCGGCCATCAACGCGGTTCATAGTGCTGATGAAGTCATTTCATCCAACACCGCATTCCGCTCACGCATCGTTGGTTGCCATCGGGGGGCGGCGGGTTAGTCTGGCAGTCCTGCGCTACGGTTGTGGCGTATTTCTTGCTTTAAAGCCATGCCCGAACAGGAAAATCCCTTCCAAGAAACCCTTCTGTCCCGCCACCGTGCGGAGCCCTGCACTGTCGTCATTTTTGGTGCCACCGGCGACCTGACGAATCGCAAGCTCATCCCCGCCTTTTACAACATCGCCGCTGCCGGTGATCTGCCGCCGCAGTTCAAGGTGGTCGGCTTTGCCCGGCGTGAAAAAACGGATGAGGGCTTCCGCGCCGAATTGGAGGCCGGAAACCGCAAAAACAGCCGCCAAGGCCACAACGACGAGCTATGGGGCAGTTTCTCGCAGTGCATTCACTACCACCGCAGCGAATTCGAAGACCCCGCCGGTTATGTGCAACTCAAGCTGCTGCTCGACAAATTTGATCAAGAGCGTGGCGCGCCCGCCAACCGCTTGTTCTACCTCGCCTCGGCTCCTGAAGCCTTCAAATCCATCCTGGAGATGATCCGCGCTGCCGGACTCAACGAAGGCGTGGGCGGCAAATGGGCGCGTGTCGTCTGCGAAAAGCCTTTCGGCAAAGATCTCGCCACCGCGCGGGGTTTGAATGCCGTCGTGGCCGAGACCTTCGAGGAAAAGGACACCTACCGCATCGACCACTATCTCGGCAAAGAAACGGCGCAGAACATCATGGTGCTGCGTTTTGCGAATTCCATCTTCGAGCCGAACTGGAACAGCCGTTACATCGACCACGTCCAGATCACCTGCGCCGAGAACCTCGGCATGGAAGGCGGCCGCGGCGGCTACTACGACACCGCCGGCGCGCTGCGTGACATGGTGCAAAATCACCTCTTCCAGCTCCTCAGCCTTGTGGCGATGGAGCCGCCCACCGACTTGAGCGCCGACAGCGTGCGCGATGAAAAAGTAAAGGTCATCCGCGCTCTGCGTCCGCTGATCGGGCCCGAGGCCGTCGGCAAAAACGTCATCCGCGCTCAATACACCGCTGGCAGCGTCGATGGCGTGTCGCGCGTGGGTTATCGGCAGGAAGATCGCGTCAATCCTGAGTCCAAGACCGAGCCGTACGTCGCCCTGCGCCTCATGATCGACACCTGGCGCTGGCAGGGCGTGCCTTTTTACATACGCGTCGGCAAGCAACTGCCCAAAAAGGCCACCGAGATCAGCGTGCATTTCAAAAAGCCTCCGCAGGTGCCCTTTGCCACCTCGGACCTGCTAAAAAACAGCGAGAACACCCTCGTCATCCGCATTCAACCGGATGAAGGCATCGCCCTGCGCATCCTCTGCAAACAGCCTGGTCAGGCCATGAATGTGCAGCAGGTGAAGATGGACTTCCGTTACTCCTCCAGCTTCGGCAAGGCCAGCCCCGAGGCTTACGAGCGCCTCCTCCTCGATGCCATGGCCGGCGACGCCACGCTCTTTGCCCGTCGCGATGAAGTGGAGAGCGCCTGGAAGTTCATCGACGAGATCGAGCACGCCTGGCACAAGTCCGCCACACCGCCGCCGATGCACGAATACCCTGCCGGTAGCTGGGGACCGAAGGAAGCCGATGATCTCCTTCGTGCCGACGGGCGCGAGTGGCGGCTTTTGTAGGGCGGCGTCAGTTGGTGGTGATGCGCAGTCTGACGTAGCCTTTTGTGTTGGAGGCGCTCATCGCCGGAGTGACCCGCACGGTGACGGCTTCAGTGATGCCATCACCCGTCGGGGTGACTGACATCTCCTGAACACTGGCCCCGGTGTCATCCCAGTTCGTGAGATTGGTGCTGGTCTCCACCGTGTAAGCCAGGCCAGAGCGCTGGATGCGGCGGCGGAACTGCATGCTGAGGTATTTGGCACCGGTTCCTGCCTCTGTCTGAACCGTGGCGGCAGGAAGCATGGAGTGAGCATTGGGTGCCCCGGTAGGGATTCCGAGAGCATGCTCGACGAGAGAATTGATGCCATTGTTGTTGGGATCGCCCGTCGGCGTGGTGATGCGATAGACGATGGCGGTCACATTCGCGGTGTTCGGCGGCACGGCGTTGTCGCTGGCAGTCACGGTGATGGAATTGCTTCCGTCCGCCAGGCCGGTGACATTGCGCGTCCAGTTGGCGAAGGCATTGGCGGTGGTGGCAGCGTTTCCTGCGACAGTCACGGAGGAGACTCCGCTGGTGGCGTCCGTCGCGGTGCCGGTGAGTGTCGCGCTGGCGTTTGCGGTGGTGAGTTCTGGGACGGTGATGGCTGGTGCTGTGGCGTCCTGGGTGGAGGTGAGCGTGGGACTCCAGTCGCTCGTCCACGACAAAGCACCCTGGCGGCGCATGCGTGCGCGGTAGTGATAGGTCTGCCCGTCCACCAGGCCCGCCAAGGTGGTGCTGGAACCGGCCAGGAAGCCGCTGGAGACCGGGGAGGTGAAGTCCGGCGTGGCGGAGCGCTCCAGCTCATATTCCAGACCTGTTGCGGGCAGGTTCCAGGCAAGCGTGTTTACCAGCCCGCCTGTGAAGGCGGGTTCTGGTGAGAGAGTGAACGCCGTGGATATGACTTCGAAGTTGTTCGAGGTTCCGGTCAAGGAGGAGTCGGTGGCAGTCACCGCCATTGAGCCTGCGGCGGAGGCGATGCTGAGATTTCCCGTCCAGACGCCATTGGTGAAGGTGGTGGTGGCTGTCGGACTGAGCGGATGGTAGGTTGTCACATTCAATCGGATGTCGGTGATTCGTGAATCGGGAAACGCTGTCGGCGAGTTGCCTGCCCAGGTCAGAGGCTCACCATAGGTGGTGGTGCTGGTGTAGTAGTTGATGGTTCGGTGACTGCCACGGCTGGTGCCCGTGACAGTGGGCCGGTTGGCGGTGCTCGAAGCCAGGCGATAGCTGTAGTCCACCATGAGGCTGCTCGCGCCGTCATAGGTGAAAGGGGTGGAAAATGTGAATGTGACGTAACCTGTCGTGCTGATGGTCGGGCTGCCCTGGTAAACGGTGGTGAAGCCATCGGTTTCCCAGATATGGTCGTTCGGGCTGACGCTGTACCCGGTGCGGGCAGTGTGTTTGAGACGAATGGTGAAGTCTGTGAGTGTTTCCACAACCGGCACGCTGGTCACATTGACCGCCAAGGATGTGATTTGACCTGCCGCCCCAACCTCGCTGGCAAGATGCACCTGCTGGCTGCGGCACTTGGTGAAGATGGTGTTGAAGGGAATGGCGTAGTTGGTCACCGAACCCGTTCCCACGGTGTAAGTGGATGCGCTGAGAGGTGCGGAAAGCGCTGTTGTGCCAGAATAGGAGGTCACTGTGTTTCCGGCCGCATCCTGCGCTGCGATGGTGACAGCAAACGGGGTTCCTGCCACGCGGGGCGATGCGACGGTGTCCCACGCAAACCTGGACAATGCGCCGAAGGTGACCGTAAACGCGTTGCTGCTGCCGCTGCCGCCTGAGACAGGGTCCGTCAGCGTCAGCACGGCGCTGGTGGCGAAGCTGCCGACCGTCACAGGCTGTGATTTCACTCCTGAACTGAAGCTGGAAATCGTGCCCGGTGAGGCGACAAGAGAAGTGCTGCCGTCGGATGCGGTCAAAACAGGGCTGCCACTGTAACCGGTGATGGTGACGTTGTTCACATCGCGAGCCGTGAAGGTGACGTTGAACGGAGCGTTGCGCACCTGCGTGCCGCCAACTGCGGAAACCAGGAAGTTGTGAACGTCGTCATCTGTGACGCTGATTATGCGCGTGCCGCTCGTGGCACCGGCGGCGCTTGCGGTGATGATCACGCTCTGGGTGCCATCCTTGAGCGCATCGTTGATGATGTTGAGCGTGAAACCAACGGACGTGGAGCCGGCCGGGATGGTCACCGTGCTGGTCGCTGGCTGCGCTTCCGTCGTGTCATTCGAGGCCAGAGTTACCACCAAGGCGGAACCCTGGGCCGTCCCGATGGACGCCGTGCCGGAGACCGTGCCCGCAGACTCCACGGCGGAGGCGGGCAGGGTGACGGAAAGCGCCACCGGGTTGGTGACGGAGAAGCTGTTGGAGAAGCCGAGCAGGGAGCCACTGGCGGCCTGCAACTGCACATTGCTCACGGCGCTGGAGAGGGCTACGTTGCCTGTCCACACCCCGGCGGTGAAGGCACCCGTCGTGGTGGGGGAGGGAGTCGCCGCAACGGCCGCGCCTAGGCGGATGTCGGGCCGGGTGGAGCTGGCGCTGCCTGCTGGAGAGGTGCTGCTCCAGGTCAGCGGATCGGTAGAGGACGCTAAGGTGCCGTAATAAAGCACCCGGGTGGCTGCGGTCGTGCTGGCGGAAACAGTGGTGCTGCCCGTGAAGGCGGAGCTGACGTCGTTGAAGCTGACATCAATCATCAGGTTTTGCGAGCCGTCATAGGCGAAGGGTGTCGTGAGAAAGATGGTGTTCCAGCCGGTGCTCGCGGGGAGGTAGGTGCCCTGATAGCAGGTGGTCCATCCCGTGCTCTCCCACGTGGCATTGCCTGTGCCTGTGTAGTCCGCCTTGGTGGTGTGCCGCATGCGGATGGTGAAGTTCGTCATCGACACGCCACTGAGGGCGGTGGCATTAAAGGCCAGGGAGTTGATGCTGCGCGCCGCGCCTGCCTCAGCCGCCGAGAAGATCATCTGGGTGCGCGCATCGGAGTTGAAGTAGGTGGAGAACGGCACGTCCGCAGTGGTGCTGGCGGTTCCCACACTTGCCTCTGTCCGTGTGGTCAGGCTGGCAGTGCCAGTGTAGCCGGCCACCGTGTTGCCCTGGGCATCCTGCGCCGTGATGGTGGTCGGGAACGATGTTCCTGCGGTCTGGGGTGACGAAATGTTGCCGAAGTCGAATTTGGTGTGAGCGCCGTAGGTGACGGCAAAGGCATTGCTGCTGCCCGCTCCGCTGGTGAGAGGATCAGTGACGGTGAGGACCGCATTGCTGGCGAAATCCCCGACGACTAGGCTTTGCGTTTTCACGCCGCTGCTGAATCCGGTGAGCGTGGTAGGCGTGACGGCCAGCGGGGTGGCTCCATCAGCCGCGGCCAGAGAAGGGCTGCCGGAGTAGCTGGTGATGGTGACATTGTTGATGTCCTTGGCCGTGAAAGTGACGTTAAACGGCCCGTTGCGCACCTGCGGGCTGGCTACCGTGGAGACCGTGAAACGATGCACGTCATTATCCAGCACGCTGACCGTGCGGGTGCCGCTGGTGAAGGTCGGGGCACTCGCGGTGAGGGTGACCGTTTGAGTGCCATCGAAGTCTGTATCGTTCACCGGCGTGAGGGTGAAGTAACCGCTGGAGGAGGAACCTGCCGCGACTGTGACGGTGGTCGAGATGTTCAACTCGCTCGTGTCACTGGAACTGAGATTGATCGTGAGCGGGGCGATCACGGAGCCCGCAAGACTGATGTAGCCGGCGGTCGTTGACGGTGCGTCTCCCTCAGAGATGGTCGAGGTGAAGAGGGTGATGCTCAGCGCACGGCTTTCATTGTCCGTCACCTGCACCGTGCCGGTGGCTGGCGCGGAGCCGGCAAGTGTGGCGGTGATGACGGCGTCCTGATTGCCGTCGATGACAGAGTTATTCGGAGCCGTCAGCATGAAGGTGGCGCTGGACTGCCCGGCGGGGATCACAACAGACGCGGGAACGGTCACACGCGAGGTGAGCGAGGAGGAAAGACTCAGGGTGAGATCTGCGGCTGCCGAGGCGGCGAGTTGCACACTGGCTCGGCCTGCGGTGCTTTCGGCGAGCGTCGCGGGCAGCGTGAGGGTGA
>CAXNGR010000094.1:0-9071 GCA_964201265.1 Verrucomicrobiaceae bacterium | reverse complement strand
GGCTGCGGCATCTTTTTGAGCAGGTAGAGCTTCATCTGCTTCTTGAAATCGAAGGGGCTTTCGATCAAGGCGGCGCGGGCTTCCTCAGCACCGACGCGATTGCGGAAGTAGCGGATCTTGGGGTCGTCTCCAATGCTCAATGTGGCGCTGGTGAAGACGCAGGCCTTGTGGCTGGCGAAAAAGATCTGCCTCAGACGCGGCGCGACATCGACGGGCGCGGTGTGGAAGGAGACGATGCGATTGTCCAAGCCACCGCGCTCGACCCAATGAACATGATCTTCGTTTTCTTGGTCGAGGAAGGTCTTCAGGCCGACGCGGATGGCGCTGAGCCGTTTGGCGAGATCGTGAAGTTCGAGTTTGGTGCCTTCTTTGTTGGCGGCATCGCCGGCTTTGATGGCTTTTTGGGCGAGACGTTGCAGTGGCAGGCTGAGCGTGTCTTCCACGAGGCCTGGCTCGCGCACACGGAATTCGCGCCCCATGGCGTTGAATTTGCAACTGGCCTCGGCGGCGCGGAAAAAGGTGTCCACGCTGTCCAGGGCCATCAGAACCTCGCGCACGCCGTCTTTGTCGCCCACGAGTTGGAAGAAGCCTTTTCGGGTCTTCGGATTGTGCAGGCGGCCAAGCTCGAATTTGATGTTCGACTCGCTGATGTGCAGGCCGAAGGCCTTCGCGGCGACGTTTTCGATGGTGTGCGCCTCGTCGAGGATGACGAAGTCACGCGGGAAAAGGAAGTTGCAGTCCTCGGTCGTGTTTTCGTCGGCGGAGGCGAGCAGGGTGAAGAACAGCGTGTGATTGAGCACGATGACATCCGCCTGCTCCATGCGGCGGCGAGTGTCCTGGTACCAGCAGCGACTGCCAGGCGGGCAACGACGCGGCGTGCAGGCATGCGGCTCGCTGCATACGAGCGACCAAACACGGGCGCTGGGTGTGAAATCGAGATCGCTCAGCGTGCCATCCTCGGTTTCGGCCACCCAATCGAGCAGGAGCTTCAATTCGGAGGCTTCGGAGGTCGAAAAGAGATCGCCAGATTCGTTGAGCGCACGTTTGAGGCGCGTGGGGCAGATGTAGTTGCCGCGGCCTTTGAGAATCTCGGCATGGAAGTCGCCGACGAGTTGTTTGACGATGGGAATGTCCTTGGAGATGAGCTGCTCCTGTAGATTGATCGTGTGCGTGCAGATGATGGCCTTGCGCTTTTGCTCCAGGGCAAACGTGACGGCAGGAACGAGGTAGGCGAGCGATTTACCAACGCCAGTGGCGGCTTCGCAAACGAAGGCGTGATTGCCATCGAGCGCAGCACCGACAAGCTCCGCCATGCGCTGCTGCTGCGGGCGATACTCGAACTGTGGCGACTCGGCCATCTTCCCGTCGTTGGAGAAGGCAAAACGCATGCGCGGAGCCAGCGGCGGCCGCGAGATGCGGCCAGCGACTCCTTCTTCGTGATCTTCAGCGACGTGAAACATGCGAGGGCGGATAGCAGAGAGCTAAGGGCCCAGAGCAACGTGGATTTTGCATGCCGCGTCATTTTCCATGTTCGAACCAGACGACGCGCAGGCCAAGTTTTTGGGCGATTTGGCGTCCTTGTTCGGGGCCAAGCACGAGGAGGGCGGTGGCGTAGCCGTCGGCTTGAGCAGCGGATGAATGAATGACGCTTACTGAAGCGAGATCGTGCTCAATGGGACGACCAGTGCGCGGATCGAGGATATGAGAGCGCTGTTTGCCATCGGCGGTGAAGTTTTGGCGGTACACGCCGCTGGTGGCGATGGACTGGTCAATGAGCTGAAGAGTTTGAGCCGCTTCGCCGGGAGGTGCGCCGGGCGTTTGGATGCCGACCCTCCATTCACCACGCGCGAGAACTTCACCGCCGATCTCGAGAAGGAAATTGGTGATGCCTTTGGATTCGAGGTGCTTCGCTAGCTTGTCCAAGGCCCAGCCTTCGGCGACGGCGCTGACGTTGATCTGGAGATCGGGCCGAGTTTTGCGCAAGGCAGGAGGGTCGTGGCGGACTTGGAGGTGCTGCCAGCCGCACCTAGCCATGGCGGTAGCGACTTCGGCCTCCGTGGGAGGTGAATCGCGCTTCCCTTTGGCACCGAAGCCCCAGAGATCGACAAGCGGGGCCAGGGTGATGTCGAGCGCGTGATCAGTGCCGCGGCCGATTTGCTGCGCGAGTTCGACGACTTCGATGAGCTCGGCAGGAACGGCGATCCAATCGGTGCTGGTGGATGAATTGAAGCGCGAAACAGCGGAATCAGGCCGCCAGTGGCTCAGGATGGCCTCCCAGGAGTCCAATTTCTGCTGGAGGCCGATTGGGCGAATTGATTGGGCTTCCGCAACAGTCCGCAGTGTCCAGGTTGTTCCCATGGTCTGCCCGTTCATCGTGATGAGGCGGTCATCACGCTCGCAGCCGCAGAGCAGCAGGATCAAAAGGACAAAACGCATGGTGAGAGAATGTGAAGTGCGCTTTCGTTTGAGCCAGCGCCATGCATTACTCGCCTTTTTCCCGCCGTCGCGCCATTCAAACGCTGTTTTGCTCCTCTGCCGCACTCGCCTTGAATGTGCGGCCGGACCGGCTGGCGGGCGAGGTTACCACAGAGGCGCTGCATCTGCTCATGATCGGCGATTTTGGCACCGGTTCGGCCAATCAGGTGAAGGTATCGCAGGCGATGCAGAAATTTGTGACCGGCAGCGGCGCCAAACCAGCGGGGCTGCTGCTGCTGGGGGACAATTTTTACAGCAAGGACAAGGAGGGCTTCAGCACGGAGTCGAAACGCTGGACGAAGGAGATTGAGGAGATGTACCCAGCCGCTGTGTTTCCGGGGCCGATGTGGGCGGTGCTGGGAAATCATGATTACCACGACAATCTGGGAGGAGAGAAGGTGCAGCTCGCGTATGCGCAGAAAGCCGGTGTGCGCTGGAAGATGCCGGCGAAGTGGTATCGCTTCGACCTGGGGCCAAAAGGCCAGCCTCTGGTGACGTTCCTCTGCCTAGACAGCAATCTACCGGCTGTTTCCGGGGGTAAGGACAAGAAAACGGGCCAGCCGAAGCCTCACATGAGCGCCGAGGAGAAGAAAGCGCAGTTGGCATGGCTGAAGGCCGAGTTGGAAAAGCCACGTGCGCCCTTCACCATCGCCGTTGGTCATCATCCGCTGTATTCCAACGGTTCGCATGGTGACACGAAAGAACTGATCGCGCAGTGGGAGCCGCTTTTCCAAAAGCACCACGTTCACGCGTATCTCTGCGGCCACGACCACGACCTCCAGCATTTGGAAATGGAAGGGCGCTTCACGACCCACCTGCTCTCCGGCGGCGGTGGCGCTAGCACACGCAAGCTGCCGGATGACCGCAAAATGCCCTTCGGGAAGGACATTCACGGCTTCACGCACCTGCAAATCACGGGGGAGGCGCTGACCTTCACGCATTACAGTGCAGAAGGTGCGGCCTTGCACACGGTGACAAAGAAGCAGGATGGCAGCTTCGCAGTCGGATGAGCGCGTCTCACTTCTAACTTCTCACCTCTGACTTCTGACCTGAGCGGTTAGCAGTCACCCCTCACTTGTATCCCGTGACCATCGCGCAGGGCACTTCCTTGCGCTTGCCTTGATCCGTCTGGTGAATGGCGATCATGTACATGCCGGTTTTCTTCGGCTTGTAAAAAAGCACGAAGCCCCAGCCGTCGAGGACGGGAAGGATTTCACCGGTGGGCTTGCCTTCGAGATCCAGCACTGCGCCGGTGATGTGGACGCCAGATTTTTTCGGCACGGCGACGCAGAAACAATACTCGTTGCCCTTGAAGAGCTGCATGCGGTTGGCTTTGCCGACCTTGGGTTCTAGCATGCGCACCCAGGTTTCGGCGCGGATGTTGAACTCTTCTTTCTCCTGGTCGTAGGCAAGCGCGTGGGCCGCTTTTTCGGCGTCCTCCTGGTCGTCGGCATGCAGCCAAGCGGGGGTAGAAAGAAGCATCGAAACGGCAAGCGTGGCGGAAACGAGGCGGGGCAGAACAGCAAAAAGGCGCATGGCGGGGGATGAGAAGGAATTTAATCTCACACGCGAACATAGCCGTTGCATCAGGAAAATCCCAAGTTTCTGTTCACCTCCTCGTGACAGTGCTCAAATTGCACGAACATTCACCCCAAATCCCCCCATACATGGCCTCGGTAGTCTTTTACATGGAGGACGGCAGCACGCTCGTCCACAAATTGGAAAATGAAGTGACCACCATCGGCCGCCACCCGGAAAACCTGGTGGTGCTGACTTGTCCCTCATCCTCCGGTCGTCACGCTGTCATCAAGCAGGCGGAGGACGGTGTGTATGTGCATGATCTCAACTCCAGCAACGGCACCCGTGTGAACGGTGCGGAAATCGAGGAGGCCAAGCTCAAGGACGGCGACCGCGTGGGCTTTGGCGATGTACAGGCCGTGTTTTACGCGGGTGATCCCCCGATGGTTCTGGAGGAAAAGCCCGTGGCACCGCCCAAAGCCGCCAAGCCCCCCCTGCCTGCCCCTGCTTCCATTGCCAGCAATGAACCTCCTGCCCCTTCAGCAGTGGCACCAAAACCCGGCCGCCAGCTTAGCCCGGTTCGCCGCGCGTATGGCAAGCCAGCCACCACCAGCAGCAGCTACCCGGACACGACGGAAAGCGGCTGCATGTCTGCGCTGATCGTTACCGCCTTGTTTGTCTTTGCCTTCGCCGTCGGCCTAGCCATGCGCCATTCGAAGGAGATGAACGGCAACCTGATGACCGACTTGATTTCCAAGATCACCGGCAGCATGCCGAAGATCAAAATCGAGCGAAAGGACGAGTAGCAACGTTCACAGAGACCGATTGTAGCCGTCGCAGCGGTTGTGCCACCCGGCCAACCAGCGCTGTTCCTTGCGCTCCAGCGGGGCGTTTGCCACACGGCGGCTGAGGACGCGCTTCGCGGCTTCGGCGAATTGGACATTCCATGCGGTGTAACTGCTTGGTGATCTCCCCATGTCCGACAGTACCTGCAGCAGCCCCCAGCCCTCGCCTTGATAGCGCTCTTTCGGGCTGGTGCCCTCGCCTTTGAAGTTCACATAGTCGATCAGGCAAAACGTGCCCTCCTGAGTCATCATGAGGGATTGAAACATCCCGGACACCCTGCCGCGCTCAGATGTCGGCACCGCCGCCAGCATCTTCGGCAGCGCCCGTTCCATCCGGGCCATGATGAACTCCGTTTGCTGCCGCACCGTCTGGCTGAGCAAACCGCGCAGCTCCTGCTGGCGGGGGCCGTTTTTGTCTGCCTCAAAGGCCGCTTTCGTCTGCCAAGGACAGGCACCGCGCGTCCAGGCCGGGGTGGCGATACCGCGTGCATTGAAAAAGGCCATCAAAGGCGGGAAACTCTCCTCGAACGGTCCGCTGCCGCCCTGCGGGTACCAAATGAAGTGACCAATACCGAGCGAGGCAAAGTCCTCCCCCGCGTTCCAGCTCGTCAGCCCCGCCACCGTACCGCCGCATTCATTTTGCCAGATGCGCCGACCCACGCGGTCGATTTGAGCCGCCGAAAGCCGTGCGCCGGCACCTGTGGAAGGCGGTGGCGTCTCGGCGCAACTCACCAGACAGCTTAAAAAAAGGGTCAGGACGCCAAGTTTGGTGCAGACAGGGCTGGTATTCATCTTTTAGAAAATCTTAAATGACACTGTTCTATTGAAGTGGTTTTTGAAACAATAACTTTCCAGCCACCTTCCTTCCGTGTCATTTTCATTAAGTTTGATTCACTGATTTTCCAGCCTTATTCTCCCGGCTCCCCAGCCCCTTTGCGCGTCCGGCATGCCATATCTGGCCTTCAACCTTAATGATGGAAATGAGTTCGTCTTCGACATCCTCGAAGAACGGCTCTCCATCGGTCGTGAAGCCAGCAACGACATCGTCATCGACAACACCTTCATCTCCTCCTACCACGCGGAGTTCCTGCGTCAGGCGGATGGCGGCTACGAAATTGTCGATCTAAAGTCCTCCAACGGCACCTTCGTCAACGGCAAGCGCGTCGAGCGCGCTCGGGTGAAAGGCGGCGACCGCATCATGTTCGGCCAGCTTGAGAGCCGCTTCCGTGAACGCGCTCCGAAGGGGCTGGCACCTGACAGCGGCTCCAAGACTGTCGCCCCAGCCAAAGGCCAGCCCACTCGTGAGGATGGCAAAAAAGGCGACACCGAGAGCATCCCGGCCCGCGACAAGGAGGAGACGAAAAAATCCACGCCAGAAACAGGCAAAATCGAGGTCACCAAGCCCGTCCTGCAACGCGCTCCGTCCGAATCGCCCAAGCCCCCGACCTTCACGCCGCCCGTCTCCTTTCTGCCAAAGCCCGCGACAAGCAGTGCGCCGCTCCCGGCACCCGACCCCGATCCCGCCGCGATTCGCCAGACCGCTGAACTGCGGGACGAGATCGAAAAACTCACCCGCCAGCGCGATGTCCTCCGGGCGGAAAACGACATCGAGCAGAAGCGGCGGGATGAAGTCCGCTCGCTGGAGGCCACCATTGACGCGCGGAAAAAAGAACTCGGACAGACCGAGACTGAGATCACCGGCTTCAAGACCGAGATCGAAAAACTCCGCGCCCAGGTGCAAAACTCGCGCGCTGAGGTCGAAAACGCCAAAACCGAGGCCGGCAAGCTCGACGCCAAGCGCCGTGATCTTGGCAACATCGAGAGCAAGCTCGAATCCACCCGCACCCTCGTCACCAAGGCGGAGGCCGATCTAGCCATCGCTCAGAAAAGCCTGCAAACCCTGCATGACGAGGCGGACAAGCAGCGCAAAGAACGCGAAACCACTCTGGCAAAACTTGTCGCAGAGGAAGCCTCAGCGCAGACCAAATTCGCCGCCATCAACCAACTCCTGGCCACCGCGCAACAGTCTGAAGCGGAGCTTAAAACCCAGCGCAGCGCCGAATTTCAGGCTTTGGAGGCCGAAGTCACCGCCAAACGCACCGCACTTGATCAAGTCACTGCCGCGCTCGCTCAATCCAGCGCGGAGGCCAAAGCCCGGGAGGCGGCCACCGCGAAGGCTGCCGCCGATGTTACCGCCGCAGGTGAAAAGCTCGCCTCCCTGCAAGCCCAGGTCGCTGCCTCCGAGGCTAGGCTGAAGGAGGTCACGCAGCTTCAGAGCGAAGCGCTGAAGTCCGAAGCAGTACTCAAATCAAAACGCCGCGGCGAACTGCAAGACCTCGACGCTCAGTGGGCCACCAAAACCACCGAACTTGGCAAAGCGCAGGCTGATTTGGCGAAAATTCAGGCCGAACTCTCCACGCAGCAGACCACGCTCACCAAGACCAGCGAAGAAGTCAAAGCTCGTGAACTCGCCTTTGCCAAACTGAGCGCCGACGAGGCTGCTGCGGCCAAAAAGCTGGCCGATTGGCAGAAACAGGCCGCCGAGGCCGACGCGGAGGTCAAACGACTCAGCACCTTGCGCGACGACGCGCAGAAATCCGAGGCCGAGCAGCGCTCGAAGCGCAGCACGGAGCTGCAAGACCTCGACAAACAACTCGACGCCCGCCGCGCCGAACTCGCCCAACTCGACACGCAGCGCGGAACAAAGCAGGACGAGATCGAGGCCGTCAACGCCACGCTGGCCAAGGCTCAGGAGCAAGTGCGGGATGCGCAATCACAGATCGCCCAACTTGGAGGCGAGGAAAAGACCATCGCCGCCCGTGTGAACGAACTGCGCGGCAACGAAGACCGCCTCGCCGCCCTGACGCAGACGCTCGGGCAGATGGAAAACCAGCGCGGCATGCTCGATGCCGCCGTTGGCGCGTTGCTTGGCAAACAACAGTCCCACGAGGCCGAAGCCACCTCCGCCGAACAGCGTTTGACCGGACTGCGCAGCCAGCTTGCCGAGTTGGACCAGCAGCGCCTTGCCGCTGAGGAGCAGCTTGCGACCCTCGGTGCGCAAAAAGCAGAAGCTGAGGCTGATTTTGCCAAACAGCAGCAGGAAGCACTGGCAAGACTCGCCACCATCGACAAACAAGGCCGCGATGCCCGCGCGGCAGACGATTTGGCGCAGCAGGAGGCCGAAAAACGTCGTGCAGAGCTCGATTCTCAAATCGCCGAACGTGGCACCCGTTTGGCGGCTGTTCAGGCCGAGGTCAAGGTGCTGGAAGACAAAGTGGCAGACCTCAACAACAAGCTGGACGACCTCGCTTCGACCGACACGCGGCTCAACGATGTGACCGAAGCGCTGAAAGCCGTCGAATCTCACAAAGCGGAGGTCGTGGCCGCCGTGGCTGCGCTGGTGAAAGACCGCGACGAGCGCACCCGCGAGCTGCTGGCCGCTACCGAGCATGGCCGGGCGCAGGCTTTGCTCACGCAGACGCTGACGCAGCGCCGTGAGGCGGTGGAAAAAGAGGTCCGACTTATTGAGGAGCAGCAGACCGAGACCTCGCAGGCCATGGGCAAGGCGCGCGAGCAGCTACGTCTGGCCGAAAATGAGCTGAAGGAACGCGAGGCGCAGATCGCCACCGCCGAGCAGCGCACCAAAAACCTCGAAGAACTCGCCACCACCGCCGACCAACAGTTCAAATCCGCGCAAGCCGAGCACAAGAAGCTCAGCGAGCTGGTGACGCAGGCCAAAACCGACCTGGAACAAGCCACCACGAGCGCCATCGAGAAAAAGAAGGAGGCTGCCGCTGCGGCTGCTGCCGCGGAAAAAAGTTCCCAGCAACAGCTCACGCTGACAGAGAAAATCAGCGGCCTGGAGGCCGTCATCGCCACACTCACGATGACGCACGCCAGCACGCAGCAGAAATTGTCCGCCGCAGAGTCCGACCATCAGAATCTGCAGGAACGACTGGCCGAAAGACAGAAAGAAATCGCCGCCGCCGAGGCGCGGGTGGCCGAACTGACGCAGCAGACCGCCGGCTTGGAAGACCGCGTCAAAGAATTGGCCGCCGTGAACAAGCAGCAGGCCGAGCTCACCGCCACCATCACCACCTCCACGCAGGAGCGCGACAAACTGGCCGCCGAAACGCAACGTCTCATCAAGGAACGCAGCGAGTTGGAAGCGCTGCTGCCCGATCTCCGCGCTAGCGTGACGCAGACCCGCGCCGAAGCCGACCATGTGAAGGC
>CAXNGR010000093.1:0-9084 GCA_964201265.1 Verrucomicrobiaceae bacterium | reverse complement strand
ATCCTCGAAAGCCTCGTGAACCCAAACGCGAAGCTTGCCGAAGGCTACACCGCCACACCGATCTCACCCATGCCGCCAATGAACCTCATCCTGAAGCCGCAGGAGTTTGCGGATGTGAAGGCGTTCATCTTGAGCTTGAAATGAGGCCGAGTTCGCGACCTCAGCCCCCAGAGCTTCGCCGTTGCCCCAAAAGCATGAACCGGGGGATCAATATCCCACTGGATATCCTTTCGTGGAATTTTCTTAACGCAGACATGCACAGAGGCAAGATTAAAACCTTCCCTTGTAAACCGTCTTTCCGCCCTGAATACGCCAGTCGTCTTGCATCTTGTTGGCCAGGATGTGTTAACCCATAAAACAACTTTATTTAGCCGCTGGTCCCCGAGACTAAATGTTGTGTTTATCATTCCATATTCACAACTTAGAAACAATGAAGAAGAGCGTGCTGATTTTTGCTGAACATATGATGGTGGGAGAATTCCTCACCACTTTCCTGCAGAGGCATTTTCAAGGTTTCACCATCTTCACTTCCACATCAATGAATGAAGCACGCGAGCTGCTACGCAGCGTTTCGTTCGATCTTGTTTTGACTGATGTTCTCGGCTTTGATCATTCTGTTCTTTCGCTCATCAAAGAGATATCGGTCATATCTCCAAAGACACGCTGCCTCTTGCTGGGCGTCAAGGCCAATCCATCATGGATAGATCACGCACTACGCGCAGGGGCATGCGGCTTCCTCACCAAGACATGCACCAGTGGTGAGATCCTGAAAGCTGTGGATGCATTAATTCAGGGGCGAAGCCACCTGTCACCCGACTTGATTCAAAGCCTGTCCGAATACGCATCAAATGAAAGAATCGGTCACCTGCACAGCGCCCTAAGTCCGCGAGAGCTTGAAATTTTTGTTCAAATCGGCAATGGAAAATCTCTGAAGAAGATCTCAGCGGATCTCAAATTATCCGCCAACACTGTTGGGGTGCATAAACATAATATCAGTAAAAAGACCGGCATCAAGTCCACGGCAAAGATTGCACATTACTGCATTGAGCACGGCCTCCTGAGCAGCGCCGCCTGACTTAGCTTCCATCTGTAAGCCAATAGCTGGCGGCGGTCACACAAACCGCCACCAGCCCAACAGCCTCATCATAAGCGACTTCTTATGCGGAGAACATGACCTTTAGTATTGAATACTCAAAGCATCAAACATTGCATTGGGGTAACACGCCGAGGCAATCGAGGGTTAACCCAACCGAGCAATCGCCTCGGCAAGCCGTCATGTTAAGTTTGAAATTATGATTTTCCAACACTCCTTTGCCCCGCTCCTGAACCCGCGTCAGTTGGATGCCATTCATACGAGCACATCGGATAGTCGAGATCCTCTGGAAATTCATGGTTTGGAAGATGCCTGCGCTTTACTGGGAGGCACACATGCCTGGGTGACGCGCCATACCGGTGACAGTTGCCAAATCGTCAACCATTTAGGTTCCGCCCTGGAGATCGATTCCTTGCTGAACGCCCTTATCGTGCATGCAGCACAACACTCACATGAAAGGCCCGTGCTGGTGGTGCGCTGGAAAGAAGCCACCCTCATGTGCGCCAGCCTTTCAACGCAGCAGGAGGCGGATGGCTGCACCTACATGCTCAGCATGCTGTTTGACGGTCAGTTTGAACTGACTTCGCGTCTGGCGGGTTTCGTGGACGACCTGCGCTGCAACATGCAGGCAATGATCAGCCGGCAGCTTGCGAAGCAAAGAGTGGAATCGGCTCAGGCATCGGGAAAACAAACCATTTCCTGCACCTGCTGCAACCGCATCCATTCCTTTGAACATGGCTGGGTGCACTGGGATCACCAAGGCAATCCAAGGGAAGTGCACGGCACTTTTCGCACAGTTTGCGACAAGTGTGCGCTGGCGCTTTACAGCGAAGTGCTGCACGATGAGAACTGAAAGCCCCTTCCACACCATCCGCTGTGCCTCACTCCTCTATGAAATCACCCCAGCGAACTGCCGTGGTCGAGGACGATCCAGTTTATCGCGCCTATCTCTCCGGCCTGCTCAAGAACACACCGGAAGTCGAACTGGTGCATGCCTGGGAAAGCGCTGAGTCCATGCTGGCGGACACTCGTTTCCTACTTGTTGAGCTGCTCTTCATTGATCTGGAACTTCCAGGAATCAGCGGGTTGGAATTAATTTCACGACTCAACAAGCTGCAAAATCCCCCACGCTGTGTGGTGCTTACCTCCTCGCTTGAGCCTGAGCATGTCTTTTCCGCCATACGGGGTGGGGCATCCGGCTACGTAGTCAAAACTTTGGACACTCAGGTTTTTTTAGAAAATCTAAGACAGGTGATCCAGGACGGCTGCAGCCTGAGTCCGTTCATCGCGCACATGCTGATTGATGAGTTCCGTCATGCGCCACCCCAGCCTGGAGGCAGGCATCTGGCCCTGAAAACTCTCACCGCCCGTGAACGCCAGGTGCTTGACAGCATGGGCAGACATGGCAGTGCGAAGGGAATGGGCGAGGCGCTCGGCCTCAGCCATGAAACCGTGCGCGTTCACATGAAAAAGATCTATCAGAAGCTGCACGTAAACTCGAAGTCCGAAGCGCTGGCGGTGCTGGCGCAGGAGACCCAGAGCTGATTCACCCAGCCGTCATGCTCCGCTGAAGCAATGCCGCCGATTGTTGAAGATGATCACTGAATTCTTCAAGCAGACCTGCTGCGACGGGCTTGTCACTTCGAATCGCCATCTCCACAGACGTGCACGCATCCATGAGTGGGCGCATGCCAAAAATGGAACTCGCTCCACGCAGCGCGTGGGCCTCTTTTCGCGCTACATCCGGCTGGCGGCGCTTCAGAGCTGCCAAGAGCCGCTGATGGCGGCCATGTGCTTCTTCCAGCCATATGTCAGCGAGAGCACGAGCCTCCACCGCGCCAATCTGCGCAGTCAGCATTGCCAGCGGATCAGCCGTGGGGGGCGGTGCTGTCTTTCCGGTGGTCTCCTCCGCCACGCCTGAGCGCCGCGCAATCTCCGCCAGCAGACGCTCCAGCGATTCGGCCCCAAAGGGCTTGGAGAGATGCTCGTCCATGCCTGAGGCCAAGCAACGCTCCCGCTCTTCAGGCAGTGCGCTCGCTGTCATCGCGATGATTTTGCACCGTTCCCGGCGTTGATGTTTGCCAGGCCGGTTTTCCCACCGGCGGATTTTCTTCGTGGCGGCATGACCGTCCATGACTGGCATCTGGCAGTCCATCAGCACGGCGTCGAAAGGCTGCTTTTTGAATGCCTCCACAGCCTCCTTGCCATTGCCCGCCACCACCACTTTGCATCCGAGATTATCCAGCAACAGGCAGGCTAGGCGTGCATTGATGCGGTTGTCCTCAGCCACTAGGACGCTGAGCCCCAGGGCCAGCCGGTGAGGCGAGTCTGTAGTGTCTTCCGCTGGCGCAGCCACGGGCCAGATTGCCTGTCTCAGGGCCAGACGGTGCAAGGGCAGCGTGACCGTTTGAGCATTGGCGACTGTGGCGGTGTCAGCGTGGATTCCCGAACCGATAAGCACCACCTGCCGCAGATCAAAGCAAGCCTGCCTTGGAGCTGCCGCACCTTTCCTAGCCAAAGCCACAGGCATCCATGCAGCCTCCACCACCAGCACATCATCGGCCTCTCGGCTCGCGGTCAGATGCCTGCGCACCTGCGTACGTTTCAATTCGTGAAACTCCAAGCCAGGCGCGGCCAGCGCAGCACGGATGCTTTCCCGCATGAGCGGTGATGTATGCGCGATCCACACCCGCCGCAGCTTTGACTCCCGTTCTGCGCGCTGACTAGGCGCGGCACGCAACGGCACGCGGAACCAGAACTTCGAACCGCCCCCTGCCTCGCTCTCCACACCGATGCTACCGCTCATCGCGTCCACCAGCTTCTTGCAAATGGCCAGACCGAGGCCCGTGCCGCCAAAGCGGCGTGACAGGGAGCTGTCCACCTGGCTGAAAGGCTTGAAAAGGCGTTCGTGAGCAGCCTTCGGAAGTCCGATTCCTGAGTCCTCCACGCGAAACTCAATCTGATCTCCCAAACTTGACACTCGAATGGTCACATGTCCCTTGTCCGTAAACTTGACCGCGTTACCCGAAAGATTTAGCAACACTTGGCGCAGACGTCCCGCGTCACCTCGAATCACATCCGGCAGTTCGGGGGCGAGAATGGTGGTCAGTTCCAGCCCTTTTGAAGTGGCCTCATGGTGCAAAAGGTCCGCCACGCCCTCGACGAGTTCGTCCAACACCACAGGCTGCTCGACCAGTTCAATCTGGCCCGCCTCGATCTTCGCGAAGTTGAGGATGTCGTCGATGATGTTCATCAGCGCACCGCCGCTATGCTGAACAGCATCCACCATCTCCGACTGTCTTGCGTCCAGCTTGCTCGTCTTCAGCAGCCCGGCCATGCCAATGACACCGTTCATGGGTGTGCGGATTTCATGGCTCATCATCGCCAGGAATTCGCTCTTCGCGCGGCTGGCCGCCTCCGCTTTGTCACGTGCGGCACGCAGCTGTTCCTCGATCTGGCGGCGGCGCTCATCTTCACGCCGCGCCACGATCATGCTGTTCACGGCGGCGAGAAATGGATCTAGCTCCCTGAGCCCGTCCTTGTCATATCCATCCGGGCGATTGGCCAGACCGATAAGCCCCACCATCTCCAGCCCATTGTAAACCGGCAGGCCAAGGAAAGTGTGAATGGGGGGATGTCCAGGCGGAAGCCCGCCACGGCGAGGGTCGCTCGCTGCATCATTCGCAATAACCACATCTCTGGTGACCAACGCCGCTCCGAAAAGCGACTTTAGGTTGCGAAACTCAAGCCCCTGCGGACTCATCGACTGCATGTATTCCCGAATTTCGTCATTCCATGAAATATCCGTCAGCGAATAGGAGCGGAGATAGGGCTGGTCTTGCTCATCCTTCAGCACTTCGGCAATGAAGCCAAATCCGCTGTGGGTGTGCCGCACGACGACATCCAGCAGCTCGTTGAATACAGGCCCCACATCAGTTGTACCGATGAAGTGCTCCTGTGCGGCACGAATGCCATTGAGCAGTTCAGCACGCCGCTTCGCAGCCTCCTCGGACTGGTTGCGTATGTGGATGTCCATCTGCGTGCCGATCATTCGCTCCGGTTTACCTTCCTTGGTGAAGGAAACAATGCGCCCCACATCCTGCACCCATTTCCATGAGCCGTCTTTGCAAAGCAGACGATGCTCGCAGAGATAGTCCGGCGTCTCGCCGCCGAGGCACTTGTTCATCGCGTCCATCACAGACGGCAGGTCATCCGGATGCACACGCGAGGCCCAACTGTCCACGTGCTGCGGCCATTCGCCCGGCTCATAGCCCAACATCTGCTGAAGCTGGTCTGTGTAGAGAACATAACCGCTGATGATGTTCCAGTCCCACACGCCCAACCCGTTGTTTTGCAGGGCAAAGTGCCAGCGTTCCTCGGTTTGCTGCAGCGTACGCTGGGCCTCCACCAATTCAGTGATGTCCAGCACAGTGCCCAGAATCTCGCGTATTTTGCCACTGGCGTCCCGGCTCACCTCCGCGCTGCTGCGGAGGTGGCGCACCTCGCCGTCCGGGCGGATGATGCGGTAGGTGATCGTCATCGGTTCTCCCGTTTTCGCCACGGTATCAATGAATTGCATCACCGTATCAAAATCGTCGGGATGAATGGAACGACGGCAGAAGTCCATGTCCACCGGCACTGTGCCGGGCTCGTAGCCGTAGATGCGATACTTCTCATCCGACCACCGCACCGCGCCATTTGAGAGCTCCAGATTCCAGTTGCCAAGATGGGAAATACGCTGGGCCTGCTTGTAGGCGTCCTCAGTCTGGACCTTTTCCGTCATATCCTGCATGGTGCCGACAAGGCGGTAGGGCACGTTCCCGGCATCCAGCTCCGCCGCCGCCAGCGTGTGCACATGGCGGATCTCACCGCTAGGCCGCTTCACTCGATAGCTGACCTCCTGGCTCGCTCCCGTTCGTGCCACGGCCTCCAGCACCTCCAAAAACTGCGGCAGATCTTCCTCAAGCACGCAGCGTCTCACGTGGTCCAGCGTTGGCACAAAACTGCGTGGCTCAAAGCCGTAGATGCGAAATTTCTCATCCGACCATGAGAGGTCGTTCGTGTGCAGGTCCCACTCCCAAGTGCCTAAGTGAGCCAGCCGCTGGCCTTCGTTCATGGCGCGTTCGCTTTTGCGTAGGGCTTCCTCTGCCTCCAGCCGCTTCAACAGCAGGCCTAGCTGGCGGCCAATTTGGTTGAGCGCTCCAAGAAGATCTGGATCTGGAGCATCCAGATGCAGGCTGAAAAACTCCAGCACGCCGCGCACCTGGCCATCCACATGCACAGGTAAGGCCACCGCTGCTGTGATGCCGCATATGGCGGCCGCATCGCGACGGGTAGAATTGTCATCCTTGCACACATCGGTGATCCAATGACTCGTGCGTGCTTCCCAGACTCTGCCAGGCAGCCCCTGCCCCGGGCCGAAGCAGAGCTCTCGTGAAGCCTGCATGAACGGCTCCACTTGCGCCCCATCAGCCTGCCACACGTGGGCCATTTGCAACACTTCCCCGCTGCATCCCAGGACCCACCACTCACCCACGGTCGCCTGCAACTGCCGCCCTAAAGCCGCAAGCATCATGGGGATCAGCCCGGCCAGTTTGACCCCGCTGGCGATCACCTTGGCTGCCGCCGTCTCCAACTGGCGACGCACCTCATTGCGCTTTACACCTGAGACATCTGCCTCGATCGCCATGAAATGCGTCACCTTGCCATGGGCATCCTTGATCGGCTGCACCTCAATGTCCACCCAGTAGGGAGTGCCATCCTTGCGGTAGTTTAGAATTTCGGTGCGAAAGCCCTCACCTGCGCTGAGCTTGCGTCCCATTTCACTGGCCACCTGCGGGTCAGTGCGGGGCCCTTGCAGGAAGGCCCCGGGCTTCAGTCCGCGCACCTCATTGAGCGTCCATCCCGTCATTCGCTCAAACGCCTCATTGACCCACTCAATGAGACCCTCATGGTTGGCCAGGATCACCGCATTGTCCGTGCGTTCCGCCACCATCGCCAGTTTGCGCGACTCGGCTTCCTTTTCGATAAGCCTCGATTGGCTTACCTTCAGACGCTCATTGAGCATGCGGAGTTCCTTGTTTGCAATACGGTGCACCTGCGTCACGTGGAGAAGATCCTGCGCCGAATCATGCGGGGCAAAATCAGCAAGTGCCACTCCCAAACGGTCAAGTTCATCAGGTGTTTCCAGCAAGGGGGAACCCAAGAAAACATCCAGATCCATCTTCTCCAGATGCATCACCTGCCCGCGCATCATCATCCCGGTGCCGCGATGCCTAATCAAAAGCAGGATGCCACGATGCCTGCGCAGCCAGTCCACATTCATTGCGCCTAGGGGCCGCTCCAGATTAAACAGATGGTCTAGCTGCGATCCTGCAGCCACATCCCGCGCGATACGCGCCAGTGAAGGGCCGACCTGAACGATTCGCATTTCACTGTTCCAGGCGAAAAGAAACGGGAAAGCCTCCTCCACCTGAAACCAGGGCATGTGTGGCTGTTCGACCACGCTCTTTATATTTTGGCTTCGTTCCATGCGATGTGAAATACATCATGATCGGCACCTTCGTCCAACCGTTCCTCGTGCGTGATCGTGCCCACGACCGCAAACATCTCTGCCAACCCCTCCAGCAACCCGATCACAAACGCCGACAGTCCGCGGCGATGACTGCGGTAGTGCAGCCGCAATTCGGTCGGCTGCACATCGGTGCACTCAAAAGACGGCGGCTGCAGTTTTGGAAACATCATCACCACACGGGTATGAAAATTTGGCAGGTTTTTCAGAAACTCCCCAAATGACCGCCCGCCGAATGTCAGCAGATGGCCATAGTTGTTGCGTGCCGTGTCTAGCACCCACCAGCGGCCAAATTGATTCAGAATCTCTCCCGCTGGCCGGTCTAGCACCTCCGAGGCCGCGCCCACCAGCTTGTAGGTGATTTCATCAGGGTACGACTCAGTCGAGATGAACATCTCATCCTCAACGCCTGCTTTGGATTTCACCTTCTGCCACGTTTCCTCCCCATGATTTGCGACCAGAAGATCCATAATTGCGCTGTTGACCATTCCGTACATGATAATTGAGGTGAATGTGGTGGTTGGAGAAAGAGTTAACCCAAATTAAATGCAGGGTGCTTCACATCACACCTTCATTTTGGGTTAACCCGTTTAAAGCACCGCATCTGCAGGCGCAAAAAGTCCTAGCTGGTCATCGTCACTAGAGTTCAAGAAGAGCACGGCTAGACTTCCTGGTGGCATCGGACATGCCAAGAAGATAGAAGTCGTTGGCCTTCATGCTGGGTCTGCCCCCAAACAGAATCGACAGCCCAAAACGAAGGCGTTGCCACAAGGTCATTGGCGCGGCCAGGATAGGCACACCCAAATTTTCGACGACACCGACGGCGCGGTCATCCCATAAAGCGATCATGCGGTAGTCCTTGCGGTTGGTGATTTCGAGTTTCGGCAGGCCATGACGCCTGCACCATTGCTCAATGGCTATCTCATCATTATTGTTGCCAGCGCGAGCGGTGAAAATTTTGACGGTGCGGCCGGTGTTGATCCAGTGGCGCACCCGCTTGAGCATCAGCGGAACTGGAGGACCAATGACGTCGGGATCACTGGGGTGGCAGTACTTGGCTAAAGTTCCATCCAAATCCACTCCGATCCAACCACTCCGGTGGTATCTTGGATGCGTTATAAACTTATTTTCAATATCTTGTGAGTCATGCACTTTCTAATTTAGTAACAAGGAAGGTGTAATAAGGAATGATGGATTATAGCTAATTTGGATTAACCCAACTCGATCAAACATTCCTATTTGATTCATGCCAGCAGAAGGATTGGACATTGTGCTAGGCCGTGTTTGAAAACTTGTCGATTGGCGGATTTGGAGAGTTGAAGTAGAAGGGAGTGCCGATGAAAACACAACGCTTTGCATGGTGGGGGCCGCTCAAGCAGCGGCTCAAAAAAATGGTGCGCTGAAAGCGGGAGGCAGACCC
>CAXNGR010000092.1:0-9087 GCA_964201265.1 Verrucomicrobiaceae bacterium | reverse complement strand
GTGCCAGAGGGCGATCACCGCGTCTTCGTCGGCCGATTGAAACGGGCGGATGTGAAGTTTGTTCATCGCTTGATGGCTTGCTGCAACAGCCGCTCCCACGCCGCGTCCACCCAGAAGAACTGCGAGTAGTAGAGCTTCGTGTAATCGTAGTGGGAGATCACCTTCTCCAAATCGGCGCAGCGTTGTTTCAAAATGGCAGCGTCAGGTGCCAACGTGACGACCCACGCGGCTGCTGTGGGTTCGCGCACGAAGGCGGTTTCCTTGCCGCGACGCGGTGCCAGCTTCATGAAGTTCTTGAGCTGCACGTGCGCTAGGTCCTGGGCCTCCTGCTCCGTCTGCTGTGGCTTCCAGTCCTTGTTCATCACACGCCAATCCATCTCAAAGTAGCTCGTGTCCGCGTTGTCGAACTGCTGCGCCATCGGCAGGCTCTTGAAAGCGAGATCCGCGCTGGCTTGCAGGCCTTTGGCATACGCAGCGCGGATGGATTCATCCTTATCCATTTCCCACAGCACCCGCACGGCGCTGACGCAGGTGCAGGAGGTCCAGGTGTGATACTTCGCATACTCAAAGACCATTCCATGCTCACAGACCTCCAGCCGCGTGCGGTTCTCTTTGCCTCCACGCTCCACCAGTGCTGCGTGATACATTTTGTCCCACTTCTCATCACCCGTGACCGCATGAAGCACCTTGCACACAAGCAGCATGCGTGGTGCGCTATCGAAGCTGAAGCCCGAAAATCCACCACGCCGCCCGAAAGGTTGCTCAGCAGGCATCGCCCACTTCATGGCCACAATGGCATCCGCTGTATCGACAAGATGCTTCGTGATGCGTTGCTTCTCCTCATCAGTGGCAAGACCCGACTCCCAGTAGCGCCACAGACCAAGAAACCACGGTGACGACTGATCATTCGATCCCATCGGATAGTGTGACTTCCCATCCGTGGTTACTCCGCGTCCGATGAAACCCTTCACCTCGCTGATGGAGTTTAGCAAAAGCAGGCCTTCCATGAGCTTGCGTGCCTTATCGGCATCTTCTGCCGACTTCGTGCGCTTCCAGCGCAGGATCGCCGCGTCCATGTAGAGGCCGTTGAACATCGCCCCGTTCTCAATCGGCGCCCACCAGCCCAACGCATTAGGCTTGCCTTCGCGCAGTTCTTCGGGCGTCGGCAGCGATACCTTCCCCTCCATGTCCGCGAAGTCGATCATGATCCCATACTTGTCGATAAAGCGACGCCAGATCTCGCTGTGAGCTTGCTCTGCTGCAAAGGCTGCATCGCGGGCAAACGACACATGTGGAAGGACTGCGCTCGTGGCGATAGAGGCTTGAAGGAAGGTTCGGCGGTTCATGAATAAAGGATGGAGATTAGCATCGTCTCATGGTGCCACGGGAACGGCAAGGACTTGCTTATCCGCCAGCAAACGCTCCCGCAGCTTCGCATAGCTCACGCTTTGCACCGATGTTTCTGCCTCAATCGCCATCACTGCGGCGGTGGCCGCTGACTGTGCGGCGGCCATGAAGGTGAACTCGATGCGATACGCGCCGTAGGCCACGTAGCTCGATGACGGGCAGGTGGGGCTGAGGAGGTTCGTGCATTCGGCGGCCTTCGGCACGAGGCAGCGATACGGGATGCCACAGGGAATCCAGTCGGGCGCTTTGGAGACATTGAAGACGGCGCCTTCATTCCACACGCGACCGTCTTTCACGAGGCAACGGGCGCTGTGGAAGTCCGGCGGCCACCAGATCATGCCGACGCTGTCGTTCACGGGCTCGGGGTTCGCTTGGCGAAGCTGCGCCTCGGTCAAAACGAAGTCGCCGACCATGCGGCGGCCATTGCGGACATAAAAGGCACGCGGCCAGCCGCCGTTGTCGGTGAACTCATCTTGGCACAGGCCCCACGCGGCCCAGGCCTCGCGTTGCTTCGCGGGCACGGCGTCGTCATGCGCCATGTACCAATACAGGCCGTGGATGTAGTCGCGGCTCGCGTTCAGCATCGTTTCACGCTCGGCGTAGCTGGCGATGGGGTAGCGATGATTCCAGCCAGTGAAATTCGAGGCCAGCGAGTGCCAGGTGCCGGGTGCCGGGATCGCTTTTGCCATTCGGCACGGCGGCATGCGGTGGGCTGATGACGCCACCCGCGGCGAGGTAGCGCCGCTGCATCTCGTAGTGCGCCGCATCGTAGTTCGCGGGTTTTTCGATGGGGAGGCGGTTCTTCGGGTCCTTTGTGAGGCAGAGACGGAAACAGTAGCCCTGGATGCTCTCGTCCGCCGCGCCGTGCACGCCGAGCGGTTTGTCCTGCACGCCAAAGATCAGGCCGCTCTTCGGATCGCCGGGCGTGCGATACGGGTCGATGGGTTTGTCGTGCTGTTTGTGCGTGGTGTCCGTGCGGATGCCGTTGTTGGTCTCGCCATACTTCGCATTGCCCTCGCGTCCCACGGCGAAGCTCAGGCCTGCGAACGCGAGCAGGTCGCCCTCATAGGTCGCGTCGATGAACATCTTCGCCTTCACCTCGGCTCCGTTTTCAAAATGGAGCGCCGTGATGCGTGTGCCGTCTTTCGACACGCCGTTCGTTTCCATCAAACGATGCCCGCGCAGCACGGTGACGCCCACTTCCTTCACCCACGCCTCCCAAACCGCCTCCGCCACATGCGGCTCGAATCGCCACAGCTTCGTGTCATTGCCCCGCGCCGCCAGCATCGCCTCAAAAGCCTCCGTCCGACCATCCTGAGCACTCACACGCCGATAAAACTCCAGCGCCAGCCCACCCACCGCCGGGCTGTTTTGAAAAGGCTGGTTGTCGATGTCCGTGCCGCCCAGCCCTTCCACACTCATCCCGCCAAGATGCTGCCCCGCCTCCACCAGTACCACCTTCTTCCCCATCGTCGCCCCCTGCACCGCCGCGATCACTCCCGCGCTCGTGCCGCCGTAGATGCAGAGATCGGTTTCGGTCGTCGCTGCATGGCAGGCTAGCGACAAAGCTGTGGTGAAGACAAGGAGCAAAGATTTCATGAGGTGCGTCTATAGGTCAGAGATCGCCGTTTTTGGACACTGGAATCGCATGGCAACTCGCTTGCCAAATGCTCTGTGAATGTCCGGCACAGCGCGGAGACCTTTTGATCTTCGGATTACTCACCTGCGAGGCGAATCGCTTTGGCAGCCAAGGCAGGAGCGATCCACATGCCGCGCTTCTCCAGAATGGTAATGGCGGCTCTTACCGATGCCAGCAGGCCCGATTGCCTGGCTTGAAGGAGGATGCCAAGCGTGCCTGTGACTTGGAGGCCGAGGGTGTGGGCGATTCGACGAGCTTTGAGGTCGTCGAGGATGACGGCGTCGTGCGCTTCATCCAACGCGGTCTGGATGACCGCAGCCTCGCCCATGTCGATCTGCGCTGCGAGCAGGGGATGAACGGGAATACCTTGGAAGCGGTGCTGTATGCCTGGAAGGGCTTGAATTTCCTGCCAAGTGGCATCTTTCGCATGACCAGCGGCGAGTTCTTGCCCGACTTCCCATGGGACGATGACTTCGCCGATCAACTTTGCCAGCGAACCCAGTCCTCCAGGCAAGACGGCGTGGAGATGGATGACCGGGCTAGTGTTGATGACGGTCATGCAGCGTGCGGGCGACGTTCAGATCACTCTCCAACTCGTCCTCACTCGTCTGCAAGGCGGAGACGCCCCAGCGACCGAGTTCATAGAGAAAATGCACGCGGGGCATGTCGGCGAGATCAGCGGCCTGGCCGGAACTGAGCCTTCCCGTGTCGAAGAGCTTCACGGCCATGGCCATGCGTGCCTCGCGCTCGAATTCGCCCTCGGAAACGTGCAGGGAACCGAGAAGCGATTCGGGGTATGGGATGCTCAGAGTCTTCATGGTAGGAGTTTATGGCACCAGAAAGGCGGAGGCAAGGTGGAGATTGGCGCCCTTCCGTGATGATTCGGCTGAAGCCGAAACTACTTTTCACTCCCACTCCAGCTCGATCAGCGTCACGCCATGGCGGGCGAGTTTGAAGCGGATCTCAGTGGTGCCGTCCGCGGACTTCACGTCGGTTTGATCGGAGGCGGGAGTGAGTCGGCTAGCTTCTTCCAGCCGGCGGATTTGATCGGCAGTGGGTTTCTGCGGAGAGCCGATGGCTTGCCAGGCGATGAAGGCGTTTGAGTGGGCGTCGTCGATGAGGGTGCGGGTGAGTTTGGGGTGGCCTTCGGGGGTGCCGGTGAGGGTGAGTGTGAGGGCGGCATCGGGGCCGGGGAGGTCATCGTCGTGGTAGTGCCAGGCGAGGAGGGTGATGCGTTTGCCGTGGCGGGCGGCGAGGGCGGAGACGTCGGGTTTGCTGCGAACGCCGGTGGTGATGAGCTCAGCGAGCGAGGTGGCGGCATCGCTTTGCACGGGGAGTCGGTCGCCAGTCATGCGGGCGAACATGCGGAAGACATTCAGCACGGGCTTGTCGATGCCATTGGTGGCGAGTGAGCGGAAGCCGGCGAAGTAGGGCTGCGCCTCGAACTCAAAGGACCAAGTGAGTGCGCCTTCGAGATTCACGCCATGCTTCGCGGCGAGGTCGAGCTTGCGTGGAAAGATGGCGGCGGTGTAGCTGGAATACATCGTGCCGTTACGATAGTCGCGATCCGCGCCCTTGCACGCGGCGCAGCCATCGGGATCGGACTCGCCGATGATGATGGGCTTGTCTTTGACTTCGGGATGGCTGGCGATCACGGCGAAGGCTTCGTCGATCTCGCGGAGCTGATTGGCGATGCCCATGCGCACATGTCCATCGGCTTGCTTGGGGCTGCCTTTGGCATGGAAGGAGATGAAATCGAGCGGCGTGCCTTTTTCGCCCGTGGCTCGGTTCGTGCCTTTGAGGCAGTGATTGAGAAAGGCTTCCAGAAAGTCGCCGCCCTTGCCTTGAGCGAGATCAGGACCACCGACCTTGGCTCCAGGTATAGCCCGCCGCACCGCACGGATGGCGTGGTCGTGCAGCTTGAAGAAGCCCTCACGCGTTCCTTTCCAATAGTCCGCGTTCGACTCATTCCAGGTCTGCCAATACCAATGCAGCACTTCCTTCTCGCCATACTTTTCGGCGCAATGCTTCGCCCATTGATACACAAGCTCCTCCCACTTCGCATAGTCCTTCGGCGGATACGCCCAGCCCCCAAACAGATCCTCGTATCGCGCATTGGGGAAGTGATGCCGATACGGCTCTGGCTTCGTCGAAAGCGCCTGCGGCATGAAGCCGATCTGCACATACGGCCGCACTCCTTTCTCGCGATAGGTATCAAAGATGCGGTCCACGAGGGTCCAATCATAGACTGGATTTCCTGCGGCATCTTCCGTGTAGGCGTTGGTGGAACCCCATTTCAATCCGTGCTCGCCCTTGCCGGTGCTGAGCAAACTGTGGGTGCGGAAAAACACCTCGTCCTTCTTCAACTCGCCGATTTCACCCAGCAACTCGCTGCCGTGCTTCATGTAAGCGTAGTTGGGCTCATCGGCGCCAAAGAAGCGCCAGATGGGTTTCAGCGGGCCGGTGGGCTTGGCGACATCGATTTGAATCTGCACCGGAATCGTCTGGGCCACGAGCGCAGGCAAGGTGCCTTCATAAGCACGCACATAATCGACCACGAACTCATCTTCCTTCGTCGGGTCCTTTTCCCATTGATTGGTGGCGCCGGCCCACGCGGCGGCCTCGCAGCTCAGCTTCAGGTAGCCGGGCTTTTGACAGGGGCCTTTGGATGGCGTCTTGCCGTTGTCCTTGCTGCCCAGGCCGATCAGATTCGTGCGCCCCACTTCCCGACCATCAAAGAAGGCCACATAGACGTGCTCATCCCAATACAATCCGAAGCGGTGGAACTCGCCATCCGCCAGCTCCGGTGTCGGCGCGAGTTTGACGCCTGTGGAGTTGTGTTCTTTGCCATAGCCGTTCCAGTGAAACGCCATGCCGTAGTGAGGCTCACCCGCCTGCTGAAAGCTCTCCATGATGTCGGTCTCGATGCCTGTGCGCGTATCCGCGCTGTTCACGTTGCCGCACATCATCCAAAACGCGGCCCAGTAGTCCGACTTCATGTTCTTTGGCAACTTCGCCCGTACTTCGAAGTAGCCGTAACGCTGCGCAAACATCGTCTGCTTCGGATCATAGTCCTTTCGTGTCCGCACCGCCGCACAGTCGTAGCGCAGCACGGGATCATCGCTCAGACGAATCCCGAGATGCAGTGCCCCATCACTCACGGTGGTCAGTGAGCTGACCCATCGACAACTCCCCTGACGTGGCATCTCAGGAGCCTGCCATTTCGTGGTATCCAGTTTGTCACCATCAAACTCATCGCTGAAGGTGAGTTTGAAGGTGCTCAGGTCGAGTTGCGCCTGAGCAGCTGTCGCAAGCAGCAGGGCCATCACGACGAGCATGCGGCGGAGTAAATCTGGAAGATGGAGATCGGACGGGTGCATATCCGTCATCTTGAGCGCCGCGATGCCGCTTGTCTTCATGATTTGTATCCGCATTAGTTCAGCGAGACTATTTCTGAATACCGTCATGCCACGTCGCCCGCCCGAGAAAACCACGTTCATCAATCCGCTCCCCGTTAAAGACCTGCTCGTCTCCGGCAAGGAACTGGGCCTGCCGATGGTGGATTACATCGCCGCGAATCATCGCTTCAGCGCAGGGCGCATGAGCTGGCACTCACACGACGGCCATGAAATCCTCCTGCTGCTCAGCGGCACCACGGGCTACGAGTTTCGCGGCGGGCGGAAGGTGCAGTTGCGTGGCAGCGAGATCATGGTCATCCCCTCCGGCACGACGCATCGAGGGCAAAAGGATGTGCGCCTTCCTTCCACGCTCTGCGCCATCGTTTTTGATCCATCGCATCATCCGCGGCACGCCCTCTTCACCAAACGAGAGTGCGAATGGCTCGCCAGCCATTTCGAGCAACGCACACCTCACCCCGTCCCAATGAACGTGGGCACGCGGCATCTGGCGAAGACGCTGCATGCCCTCATCCGCCAGCACGCAGCGGGCAAAAACACCGATGGCCTGCTCGGCGCACTGCGCGTGACCGTCGCCTCGATCATTCTTGAAACCGCCCGCCATCACGAGCAATCCAAGCCCGCCGCGCACGTCAGCATGGCAGCCCAACTCATCGACCACATGGAGCGCCACCTTTCCGAGCCGATCTCCATGGACGCCCTCGCGACTCATGCCCGCACGAGTCGTGCGCGACTTTTTGCCAACTTCAAACGTGAAACCGGCATGAGCCCCAACGACTGGCTGCAACGCCGCCGCATCAAAGCCGCCACCGACCTGCTCCGAACCACGGACCGCAAGCTCGAAGACATCGCCGCCGCCTGTGGCTTCACCTCCGCCCCGTATTTCTGCCACGTCTTCCGCAAATACACCGGGACAACACCCGGCGAGCAGCGGCAGAAACTGTGATCCTTCCCGTCTTATGCCACTCTCACGAGCCAGGGTGACCGTTGATCAGACCCATCGCTTCCCGGAGTTCCTGCAAGCGCCTCGGCAACCGTTCGCGGATGCGCGCGGAGCCGCTCTTAGCGCAGCACGACGCGCGGGGTGACCCAGGTCGCCCAGTCGCCTGAGGGATCGGTGAGGGGATCGACGATGAAGGCGATGCTGACTTCGCGACCACGGAAGTCGGCGAGATCGATCTCTGCTGGCACGCGCTCTGCGCCCTTGAGCTGGCGTGCGAAGACTTCGCGTCTGTCCATCTCGATGGCGAAGGCGGCACCGTTGCTCTTCGCGTTGTTCAGCAGCGCGTCAAAGGTGAGCAGGCAGCGCTTCGCATCCGCAGCGGGAATGGCGACGCGGTAGGTCAGCAGGGCGCGGCCTTTTGGCTTCGGATGCTGCTGCAGCGCATCCTCCGGCACTTCGTCCGGCGGGCCAATGCGCCGCAGCCCGAATGACTGCACATTCTCCTGCTGCGCCTTCGCGCGCTGTGCGACGAAGTCGAAGACCACCTGTCCCGTCTCGCGCTTCACCGCACGCGGCGTGTCGAACTTGGTCGCCACGACATCACTCCAATCGTTACGCCCGACAATGGGCAGCGCAAAGTCGAACGCGGCCTCTTCCTCCGGTGTGCCGGCCTTTTGCACGACCTCCCATAGCTTCCGCGCGCGGCCGATGCCGTTGACGTTCGCACTGCCATCGTGCTCGCGGATGCCGAAGAGGAGACCGCCCTCGTTTGGATGATCGACATGGCGATGATACAGGAAGGACTCGATGCCCGGCAGCGCCTGCACCTTCTTCCAAGCGAGTGCAAAGGCGGCGGCTTGCACAAGTTCACCGTCGGGACCGGGCGGGAAGTCAAAGCCCTGTTCGGTCAGCACGATCCGGCGTGGCTTGCCCTCGAACAGGAAGCGCGGCTGGCTCAGGAATGCGGGTAGCACCTCGAGATTGTGAAACGTGATCCGCGGCGCATCGAACCGCAAGGGCGCGGACTGGTCATTCCAAAAACTTGGCTGTCTAAGGTTCTCTGGATACGGATGATGCGCGAGGTTCCATGGGAAATCGCCTTCCCGTCTCGCACGTTCGTGGACTCCTTCCAGAACCTCCAGGCCTGTAAAGTCGTGTGTCCGATCCGTCGTCGCGCTAAGCGTCCAGTGATGGTCGAGCGAGATAAAGATCGGGAAGTCCGCATGGACGCTGCGCGTGGCCAGATCGGCGATGCGCAGCGCGACGCTGTATTCGCGCAACAACACCTCCGGCTCGACCGCGCCGAGGTGATACCAGCCCCAGTGGTTCTGCACTTCGTTGCCGATCACGAGCCCGGCGATCTGGCCAAACTTCGCATCCTCGCGCGTGTAGCGATCCACCAGCCAATGCAGGATCGCACGGTAGAAGAAGACGCCTTCCTCCGTCGCCGTATTGAACGCCGCCGGACCCTCCGGAACCGTCGCCGGATCGGTGAGGGGATGCACGAGCGGCGATGTTCGTGACATGGTCTTCTGAACGGTATTCCCGAGGATGCCCGTCACCCGCATTTTCGCCGCGTGGAGCGCCTGCAACTCGCGATCAAGCGCCGCGACCGCAGCCGGACGAAGCCCGATCTTTCTCCCCTCAAACTCGAAGCTGAGCTTGGGTTCCGCGCTCTGCCA
>CAXNGR010000091.1:0-9145 GCA_964201265.1 Verrucomicrobiaceae bacterium | reverse complement strand
TCACGCGGCACACCGAGCGGCTGCAAACCGGGAAGCAGATGACCATCCAACGCGGCATCATCGCCGAGGTTCGCGGCGAGATACCAATCACTCCAGCCATGGTAACCGCAGAAGGCGATGCCACTTTTTCCCGTCGCCGCACGTGCGATCCGCACGGCAAGCCCAAGCGCTTCGCCGCCACCGCGTGCATAGCGCACCTTGCCAGCCCACGGATGCAAATCGAGCAGTAGGTCCGCGAGCTTAACCTCATCAGGCGAGGCGAGCGTGGCATAGCTGCCGAGATTCACGCGACGCATCACCGCCGCGTTCACCTCGTTATCCGCATGACCGAGTAGAATGGCTCCGACACCGCCTGTGAAGTCGGTGTAGCGCTTTCCATCGAGATCCCAAAGGCTCGCATCCTTCGCTCGTGAGAAATATGACGGCCAGGAATGCGGATCGAAGAGATGCGCCCGCTTCGAAAGCAGCCCCGTGCCGCAGGAGATTTTCGTCTTGGCTTCTTCCCAGAGTTTCTGGCCCGTAACCCGAACTTCCAAGTTCGGCGCTTCAGATGCCCGACTTTGGAAAGTCGGGCTACGCACCAACCGCAGCGCATTCTCGCGGAAAATGTCGTCGAGATCGCCTGCGGTCATGCCGGTGTCCTCACAGGCTTCACGCAGACACATCAGTGATTCGATGCCAACAGTCGTGTACTGGCCAAAGATGGTCAGTTTGTCGGTGCCGAGGTCAGGATGAATCCACGTAAAGCCATCGCCTTGCGTGATGCAGGAGCCGCGAAGCTCGCTGACCATGTAATCGCTGCCCCAGAGCACACGCTTCGGCCCGAGAATCTCCATCGCGGCTCGAAAGGCACCCGCTTGCGTCACGGCGGAAGTATCCACGACCACGTTGTCAAGATCGACGAGGTGATGCAGGCCTTCGCGGGCGTGGCGGTAGTTACAGGAGCGGGCGATGTGCGCGAGGATGAGCTGGCAGCGAGGGTATTTGCGACAGAGACGGCTGATGGCCTTGATGTTGCGCGGATCGGTGATGCCATCGGCGAGCATGATATGCAGCATCATGATGCCATCGTGATCGTGGCAGACCTCCCACATCCACTCCGGTGCGAAGGATTCGATTTCTGCTTCCTTCGTGTCCGGCACATCGGCATAAAGGCGATACGGCTTGATGCCGATGAACACACCCGTGCTCATCAGCCGCCGCACTTCTGCGGGATCATCGGTCGGTGCTGCGAGCACAAGCGCACGCGAGTTTGTGCTCATGTCGATCTGCGACTGTAGCCACGAGTTTTCTCCGACGCGATTGTTTCCAGCACTCGGATAGCCGAAGAAAAGGCCCTCTACCTCGCGTCCCGGCATCCACAGCTTCATCGCCGCCTGAAAGTCCGCCATTCCATAACCGCGATCCTCATCGAGAAACGCGGGGCGCTTTCCTTCCGCGAAATGGCGGCTGTGAAACAGGTGCGTGTGCGCATCGAAGACCTTTTCTGGCACAAAGCCGTCGATGGCGCGGCTCAGCAGCTTACGGTCAATGTCGTTGAGTTCGGTGACGAGTTTGAGGGACATAAAAATCAGTCGTTGAGATACACGGCGTAAATCTTTGCGGAGCTGTTCGTCGGATAGTTCACGCGCAGCGCGATTTTGTGGGGAGGGAGAGCTTTGGACCACTTCAGAGGCACGTTGATGCCGTTCGTGGTCACTTTTGACTCGTAGCCGTCAAGAGGATGGTCAAGGTGGTCAAGGAGTTGGACTGTGAGAGGCGTTTCGGGTGTGAGGCCGTCCGCGTTGATGGCGATCTCCTTCGCTGCAAATGTGCTCGTGATGAAGTGGGCTTCTTCCTCGGCCACCTTGCGAGACAAGGAGCCAAAACCATCTCTTCTCAGCGTCGCTAGACCGATGTCCATATCTTCGAGCACGCCGCTGGTGTCCCAGTGCGAATACCAGATCATCGTTTTGTCACCTTCGTTCACAAAGGCGTGACCTTGCAGAATCGCGACGTCGTCCCACTCGCCGTCTTTACCGCGAGGGATGATTTGGAAGCCGGGCACTGGCTCGCGGAAATGCACGCCGTCGTTGCTGATCATGAGGCCGAGATCGACACGTACGCCGAGATTCCAGCTTTTGCCCTTCGGCGGCGGCTGCTCGGCATCCTGCCACATGCCATGCAGACCGACCATGACGTTGCCACGATTCCAAAGGCCCGCGCCCATGTGCATCTGCTGGCCTTTGACGGGCACTTCGGAAAGCTGGCCGGGGCGCGCGTAGGACAGCGCTTTCGCCTTCGACCACGTCACGAAATCCGGCGAGCGATAAGCCAGCATGTCACGGCCGATGTCGCTGCCATCAGGCCGCCACGACCAGGGACTGAGAAGCTGGCCGGTGGCATAATAGAAATCACCGAAGCGATACAAGCCGCTCACCTCGAAGCGCTCACCACCGGCGTTTACCGGGCGATCTCCGACGCATTTCCACGTCAGGCCGTCCGCGCTCGTGGCGGTGACAAAAGATCCCCAGCGCCGCTCGTTTGGCCCGATCTTGCTGCGTCCGCCTTTGACCTCATCAAAGGGCATGTGCGCGATGTAGGCGCACTTGTAGCGCTTCGCTGGGTCAGGATCATGGGGTTCGTAAAGTACGGAGAGAAAGTCGTTCACCCGTGTCATCGAGTGCGGCTCGCCCTCGATGAGGCAGATATTGTTCTTCGTGCTGCCATTGAAGTCCACGAGGCCCAGCTCGGGCTTCGTCCACGTCACGCCATCTTTGCTCTCCGCGTAACACATGGGCCGCCACCAGCCGGGTGCCTGCCCGGATTTGATCTCCGGCTCGTGCATGCCGAGATACCACATGCGGAAGGTATCGCCCTGCTTCATGACCGTGCCGTAAAGGATCGCATGACCGTGATCCGGTGTTCCTGGCGCCCCGCTGCGCAGGACGGGATTGGCCGGATGCTTCTGCGCTGTCTCCAGCGTGAGCTTCAGATTGTGCTGCCAAGCGATGTTGTGATCATCAAAGGCAAAGAACACCTGCTCGGCGGCATGAAGCTGGAACGCGAGGCAACTCAGGAGGCAAAAGATGATCTTCATTCGCTGATTCTGATCCTCGGGCTTGCTCCTACCAGCACAAGTTCCTGGTTCAGTTGGCAGACCAGCTTGTTGTGTAGCTTCGGCTGGCCACGGAAGCCGGATTCGATTACCCAACGAATCTACTTCACATAAATCGCGCTCAAGCGGATGTCCGCACGTTTCGGACCTTCAAAGATGACATGGAGCCGCACACGATCTGGAAGCCTACCGGGCTTCCCCCATTCGATGGGCATTTGAAAGCCGCTCTGAGTCACACGGGTTTCATAGCCGGGAATCGGGCGTTCGAAGTGATCGAGCAACTCGATGCGAAGCACTGCGTCTTCGCTCAAGCCATCCGCATTGATGTAAAAGCGCGGATTTTTGACGCTTAGCGAGGTGGTGACGAGTTCAGCGGTGACTTGGGGGAGCTGATAATCGCCCGGACCTTCATTGCTGGGATCGAAGACGAGATCACCGAAGCGGTCGCGAGGCAGTGCGGCGATGCCGACACCGCCACGAGGCATCTCGGGACCGCCGGTGGGGCGCGGGTCCCAGGTGCCGTAGTAGATGAAGGTTTGTTCGCCAATGTTTTCAAAGCCCTGGCCCTGGATGAGCCCGCCCTGATCCCATGCACCGTCTTTGCCACGAGCGATAAAGGTCCATTCGTGCTTTGGTTCGCGGAAGTTGAGGCCGTCGTTGCTCATCAGGAAGCCGAGATCGATCGTCGTATCCTTCCACTCCACGCCGCCATGCCAGCGGCCATAGGTGCCGAGCAGCACGTTGCCGCGGTTCCACACGCTGATGCCTTCGTGCGACTGCTCGCCCTCGCGGCTGCGGTTCGGGCCGAGCCACTCTTGCTGTGTCGTGCGTGTGAAGGTGATGGCGTTGGTGGCTGACCAGTTCACAAAGTCGGAGCTGCGGTAGGTCCTGTTCACACGCCCCTGGTAGTGATGCGTGCCAGGCAGTGCGTTTTGACCGCTGATGAAATACTGCCCGTCCCACTGGTAGAGGCCGCCGCAGGGCTCGAAGTGAAAGCCGGGGATGAAGAGATCTTCCTTGCGCAGCTCGGCTTTGAGCGGTTTCACGTCCTTCACCGGCCTCCAGCGCAGCCCGTCGGCGCTGACAAAAGGCAGCAGCGTGCCGAGGCGTCGCGTGTGGCGGTAATAGACATGCGTGGTCATCTTGTAGCGTCGAGATGCATCTGGATCTGAGTCGTCCTTGATCACCTTGAGGTTCACAAAGCCCCAGGCTCCACCGCCCATATCGAGCAGGTTGTTTTTCGTGCTGCCGTGAAAATCCACGAGGCCGAGTTCTGGCTTCACCCAGTTCAAACCATCCACACTCTCCGCATAAGCCGCCCGCCAGCGTGATGAGGCCACCTTGTTGTTCGGGTCATCGTCGAAGGCCACATACCACATCCGGTATTTTGCACCGTCTTTGATGATCGAGCCATAAAACTGCACGCCATGGGCATCCACCGTTCCCGGTGCGCCACGCTTCATCACCGGATTGAGGTCATGCTTTACCGGCTGCCGCATTTCGAGCTTCAAGTTCTGCGTGTGCGGGATGGAGATATGATCAAATGCGAACAGCGTTTGCGCCTTCGTTTCATCGAAGTAGTCAGCGGCATTGAGCTGGAAGGCTGCGGCAAGCAGGCAGGTGGTGAGATGAGCTTTCACTAAAGGTTAGGGTAGGAAAATTGGGGGTAGAAAGATTTCAGAAAAGCTGGCTCGGGAAATTTTCCTGCGACTGATCTTCCTACCGGATTTCATTTATCCAGCTGTCGTCGTGGTGTGCGCCGAAAAGGTCTGTCTGCGGTAATAGCTGCTCCAGCAGGTTCTCGGGCGGGATGTTGGGCGGCAGCGGCTTGAATCGTGCTGGCACACCCATCGCGATCATCCCCGCAGGCACGTCTTTGTTCACCACGGCTCCGGCGGCGATGAAGGAACCGCGTCCGATGGTCACGCCGGGGCAGATCGTGACGCCACCGCCGATGCAGACATGCTCCGCAATCGTCGCGCCCTGCACGGTGCCCTCACGCATGGGATACTTGGCATTCAGAAACGTCGTGCCAGGACCGATGAAAACGAAGTCGCCAATCGTTGTGCGGCTGGGCACATAGACGTGCGCCATGATCTTGACGCCGTTGCCGATCTTGAGCCGGCCTTCGAGCGTGCATTTGTGATGCACCACGCAGCGGTCGCCGATCACGATCTCGCCACGAATGAGCACCTGATGGCCGCATTGAAAGCGATGACCGATGGTGGTGTTCGCATAGATGATGCTGCCGCTGCGGATGATGGCGTGATCACCGATGCGTGTGGGCTGCGAGTCGCCGGGATAACGATAACCGAGGATCACATCGGGATCGATCTGCGCGTTCGCACCAACTTCGTGGAAAGGTTGTGCGGGGAGACTCATGACAAAATCATGGCGGGTAAAATCATGCCGAACCGATTCCATGACATAAAAATGATTTTACCCTTCATGATTTTGTCAGTCCTGTTTCGCAAAGCGGCGAAGGGTTTCGAGTGCCTGCACCGCGATGACATCGCCCGCAGGTTTGGCGTAGGGTGCGCGGAATTTGCTGTAGCGGTAGTGGGCGCTCATGTATTCGCCGTCGCCGGGGTTGGTGTTTGCACCGTCGGTGAGGTAGCCAAATGAGACATTTGTGTAGCCACAGGGGATGGCGAGCGGCAGCGGCGATCCGGCGCGGATCTGGCGACCGATGCCTTGAAACGGCTCGAAGGGCATGCCGACGATGCCCACATCGCCAATGCGCAGCACCTGAATCTCGACATCGAGCGTCCTGGCCACGCTGTCTCCCCTGCCCTGCTGCCGCAGTTCGAGTGCCCACTTGCTCCAAGGCAGGATCATCTCGATCAATTTGCCGCGATAAGCGGGTGTGAGCTCGCGTGGGAAGTTGTGCCCGAGGCAGCGCAGCGTGTTCTCATCACCGGCGGTGGCGCGCTTGATGAAGGCCTCCATCTCGGCGATCTCCCCTTTCAGCGCTTCTTCTGTGGGCAGAGGCGCGAGTGGGATGCCCACCTTCTCGGTGGCAAAATCAAGACCGTCGCGCTTCGATGCCTTCAAGTCGGCCAAAGCGGTGATGTAGCTGTCCGCGAGCATGCGACCGTATTTGCGCGAGAGATCGGCATCGCCACGAAACATACCTTTCGAGTTCACATCACCCGCGCAGCCTTGCAGAAAGCTGACCGTGATTGGCTTCGATGGCGAGAGATGCTGCGCGACATGCTCGCAGGCCACCTGCGGCCAGTCGCCGAAGACAATCGGCTTTTCAGGATGAAAGCAGGAGCAGGGATGGCTGGTGAACTGTGTGATCGCTGTGACGACCTCGCCGTGCTCGTTTTTCAGCACCACGATGGGTGCCTGCCGGTCCATGTCACCATTGAAATCGACACCCAGCAGGTCGCGATCTTCCTCACGGATGAGATACGAGGTGCCGTCAGCGTAGCGGCCTTTGCGATTGTAGCTGATGCGCCCCTCCGTGCCCTCCGCCCACCAGACGGTCACGGGTTGCAGCAGCGCGGGCAGTTGTTTCGCTGTTGCGGTGAGCTGCTTTAAAAACTCCTCGCCCGCAGGCACCAGCTTCGGCGCGGGCAGGTCTTCCGGTTTCATCGAGATGGCGGAGTAGGCCTCGATGTGATTGCTCACGAGGTTCAGGTCCGTGTGATTGTGCGAGACCATCAGCAGCACATTCGCCAGCGGCAGTCCCAGAGCCTCCGCTGCCGTGCGGCGGATCAGCGGGCTGATGTTTGCGCCCTTCGGAGAATTCATGTGCGGCGTGATGAGGCACACACGCGTCTGGCCCGACTCCAGCAGCGTCACCGCCGTCTTCAGCGGCCCTTCCACCTTCTGCACGAGAGCGCCGACCTTGCTCGAAGTCTGCCCGCCCGTGCCCGGTGTGATGCTGAACTCCAGCGCTGCTGCCTTCAAAGCATCAGCCGCATTCACAGCAAATTGGCCACCGTGAAGCAGCAGGACCGTGAGAGCAAAGGTGATGGATTTCATGCGATGCTTAACGCGATAAATTCTCCGCCGTTTCCTGATTTAATCATGAGACCAAGAATCTAACCGACGATGGGCCGTAGATTCGATTGGCAATCGAATCATCCGGTGGCCTTCGGAATCAACGGCCCGTCCAATCGACGAGCCGCCAGCACCAGCAGTGCCGTCAGCACCGATGATGCCGCCAGCATCCACACACCCGCTGCATAGCCCGTGGTGTGCTCCTTCAGCCAGCCCATCGCATACGGTCCCGCGAAGCTACCGAGATTGCCGATGCTGTTGATGAGGCCAATGGCGGCTGCATTGGCCGTGCCTGCGAGAAAGCTCGTCGCATAGGCCCAGAAACTCGGCGTGTAACCCGTGAGGCCGGTCACTGCGATGCATAGGAACAGCAGCGCGAAGGCGAGATGCGCCTCCAGCATGGCCACCGCTGCCAAACCCGCACCACCGAGGAGCAACAAGCCCGCCGTATGCCAGCGCCGCTCCCCCATGCGGTCCGATGACCAGCCAGCCAGCACCTTCGCGATCACACCCAGCGAGTAGGGCAAGCTCACGAGCAGCCCCACGGTGATGTTCGAAAAACCGGAGAGCGATTTGATCATCGTCGGGAGCCAGTAGCCGAGTCCGTTTGACGCCAGCAGGCCGAAAAAATATGCTGCGGAAAAGATGAGCACGCGCGGATCACACAAGGCCTGCCACACCGTTGGTTTGCGCGTCTGCAAGGCCTCACGCGTCATGCGTTCGCGCTCCAGTTCGGCCACGAGCCAGATTTTCTCGTCATCGGGCAGCCACTTCGCATTCGCAGGCCGTTCCGTGAGGAAAAACCAGCTCGTAATGCCCAGCACGACTGCTGGCATTCCTTCCAGAATGAAGAGCCATCGCCATCCCTCCAGCCCCAGCCAGTCTAGCTTCAGCAACGCGCCGGAAACTGGCCCACCGATCACCATTGCGAGGGAAATGGCCGACATGAACAGCGCCACCGCCTTCCCACGATCCGCAGCCCGGAACCAGTGACCGAGATACACGATCATCGCCGGAAAAAAGCCCGCCTCCGCCGCACCTATGAGAAAACGCAGCCAGTAAAATTGCTGCGCGTTTTGGATGAAGCCCATCGCCGATGCCAGCACGCCCCAGGTGATCATGATCCGGCACACCAGCACCCGCACACCCCAGCGCTGCGCGATCACTGCCCCCGGCACCTCCAGCAAAAAATACCCCAGGAAGAAAATCCCAGCGCCCAGACCATACATCTCTGCCGTGAAGCCCAGATCCGCCGTCATCTCCAGCGCAGCGTAGCTCACATTCACCCGGTCCAGATACGCCACCACATACAGCAGGATCAGATACGACATCAACCGCCCCATGACCCGGTTGCGGACACGATTCGCGATGTCAGGCCTGGGACGAGTCATTCAAGGAGGATGCGGCAACCTCCCCAATTTGGCTTCAAAAAAGCGCGTGGGAGGGATTGATAGGCGAACCAAATTTCGCCGGAGGCTTAAACGCGGCATTTTCAGTGGTTGATCACGAGTGTGGTGGGGCTCTGCCTCATTCTGAAAAAACTGCGGCACAGCATTTGCAGGAACGGCGCTTTCTCAGCACAATGCCGCAATGATCACCCGCGACGAGCAAGGACGCGCCCATTTCGGCCTACTGGAGGGCTTTCTCCAACTGCTGATCCTTCTAAACATGCTCGCGTTCGCCTGCGAGACGCTGCCGGGTTTGAGTCCAGGTTGGCAGCGGGCATTTGGCATCTTTGAGACTGTCAGCGTGATCATCTTCACCATGGAGTACTTTGTGCGCGTGGCCAGCACGCGTCCGCGCATGAGCTACGTCCGTTCCTTCATGGGCGTCATCGATGTGCTCTCCATCTTGCCGTTTTACCTGAGCCTCGGCTTCGACCTGCGCAGCATTCGCGTGTTCCGCCTGTTTCGTATTTTGCGCCTCGTTAAGCTCGCCCGCTATTCCGCTGCGGTGCAGCGCTTTCACCTAGCCTTTTCCTATGCGCGGGAAGAACTGGTGCTGTTTGGCACGGCGGCCCTGATCGTGCTCTACCTC
>CAXNGR010000090.1:0-9172 GCA_964201265.1 Verrucomicrobiaceae bacterium | reverse complement strand
TGCTGCCGCGATTTTTGGCGATGATCCTCTCCATGCCGCTGCTGGTGGCTGAATGCATCGCGTTTGGGCTGATGGCGGCTTATGCGCTCATCGTGCATGGGTTTGATGTCCCGCACGCCTGGTTCTGGCAGCACACGGTGGACCACACCGAGGTGCTGGACGTGGGCATCGGCATGTTTAAGGGACTGGCGTTCGGCATCATCATCACGCTGGTGAGTTGTCATCAGGGTCTCATGGCCGAGAACGGCGCGGTTGGTGTGGGCCGTGGCACCACACGGGCCGTGGTGTTCTCATCGCTGACCATCCTGGTCTCGAACTTCTTCCTATCCATCGCGCTCGACTACGTTTCGCCGATGGGGGGTGGGTGAACTTCCGGGGTTATGATCGCCGGTGGTGTGAAGGGGATCAAGGATCTCTGATTGTTTCACATGAGCGGCCTTCTTGATCAAAGAAAACCAAAATTCTGTATAGCCCAGGAAAAATGTAGAGGGCGGTGAAGCTGCTGTCCTGGTAGAGCTTGATTGCATGATCCTTGATCCAAGGCCTGAAACGACGTGATTTGAGCACCTCATCCAAATCCTTTTGTCTGCAGATGACAGTTTCTTTTACTTCGAGACTGGAATCATCGTCCTTGCTCCATTCAACACGCTTTGCGTGGCGTATTTCTAATGACTTGATGTGATCCAGAGTGCCAGAAAATGCAGGGTTGGACCACTCTTGACCCATTAGATTGAATTGATCGAGTCGCTCTAGATGCCGGTGATACTTCCAGTCGGAGCAGGAAACGAGCAGCATCAGGATGCTGAAGATCACAGGCTTCATCTTACTTTGGCGTATGCGGCACCAACACGTCGGGTGACTCATTCGCCTGACGTGCGCGTTTGATCATTTCTTTGGCAAACTGCTCCTGAGAGCGGCGGGACTTGGCGGCGGCGACGTGGGGGAGGTGCCATGTGCCGTCGGCTTTGAGGGTGCGGCCGCGAGCGGTGTCGGCGAAGTGGGTCTCCAGGATGTGATGAAGTCGTTTGCGGGCCTCTTTGTCCTCCACAGGCGTCAGCAGTTCGACGCGCTTCGAGAGATTGCGGTTCATGAAGTCGGCGCTGGCGATGAAGACGACCGGTTTGCCGCCCTGGCGGAACCAGAAGATGCGGGCGTGCTCCAGATAGCGGTCGATGATGCTGACGACGCTGATGTTTTCGCTGATGCCCTTGATGCCGGGCCGCAGGCAGCAGATGCCGCGCACGTTGAGGCGGACTTTCACGCCGGCCTGGGAGGCCTCGTAGAGCGCCTCGATCATCTGGCGGTCTTCCAGCGCGTTCATCTTGAGCATGATCTCGGCGGACTCGCCTTGGCGGGCGCGTTCGGTCTCGCTGCGGATCATGGAGACGAGGCGCTCGCGCAGGCCGTAGGGGGCCATGCTGAGCTTGTTGAAATGCACGAAGCGGGAGCGGCCGGTGACGGTGTTGAAAAAGGCAGATGCATCCGCGCCAAATTCAGCTCGGCAGGTGAGCAGGCTGATGTCGGTATAGAGCTTCGAGGTGGCCTCGTTGTAGTTTCCGGTGCCGAAGTGCATGTAGCGCGTCATGTGGCCGGACTCACGGCGCATGACGAGGCAGACCTTCGCGTGCGTCTTCAAACCAGCGACGCCGTAGATGATCTGGGCACCGGCGTTGATGAGATCGTTGGAACGTTCGAGATTGCGGGCCTCATCAAAGCGGGCCTTCAATTCCACGAGCACGGTGACGTGCTTGCCAGCCTGCGCGGCGCGGATCAGCGCGGAGATGATGCGGCTGTTCTTCGCGGTGCGGTAGAGGATTTGTTTGATCGCGATGACGTTCGGATCGGCGGCCGCGTCTTCCACGAGGTTCAGAACGGGGTCGAAGCTCTCATACGGAGGATGCAGCAGGATGTCGCCGCGTTTGATCGCGTCGAAAATGCTCTCACCAGGAGTGATGGAGGTGCTAGCATGGCTGTCCCATGCCTCGACCTTCAATTCGTCGAAACCGGAGATGCTGGCGATCTGGAAGCAGGCACGGAGGTCGAGCTCACCGGGGATGTCATAGACTTGCGCGGTTTTCGCGCCGCAAAGATCGCGGATGATGCGCGTGTGCTCGCGCGAGGCGCCGGTTTCGATCTCGATGCGGATGGCGGGGCTTTTCAGCCGAGCTTCGAGCACTTCCTCCATCTCGCTGGCGAGGTCGAAGGCGCTTTCGTCATCAATGGTGATGTCCGTGTTGCGGCTGACGCGGAAGCGGGCGGGGGCGGAGACTTTTTCCGAAGGGAAAAACTCGCTGATGAAGAGGGTGACGACGTCCTCGAGGTTCACATAGAGATGCTGGCCGGCATCGGGGTCGGGAACGACGACATGGCGTGGCAGATTGGCCGGGAGCGGCAGCAGGACGTGGCGCTTTTCAGCGCTGCCGTTGTCCCCGCTGGTCACGGTGCAGAGCAGGATGATATTCAGCGCGGGAATGGCCGCGCGGGCACCCGCGTCTTCGACAACGACGGGGGAGAGCACCGGGAAAATGTGCTCGGCGAAGTACTCGCGCAGATGCGTGCGCTGAGCGGGCGTGAGATCGGCGATGACGAGGCGGCGGATGCCTTTCTCATGCAGCAGCGGCATGAGCTGCTGGTTTAGGATGTCGTACTGCCGCGCCACGAAGGCGGCGGCGTGCTGGTGAATCTGCTCCCACTGCTGCGTGGGTGTGAGTCCGGCGCTGTCGCGCGCACGGAGGCCCTGCTCCCTCAAAAGCTGGAGGCCACCGACGCGGACCATGAAGAACTCATCGAGATTCGAGGCGGTGATAGCCAGGAACTTCACACGCTCAAGCACGGGCAAATCAGTGCGCGCGGCCTCGTCGAGCACACGTGAGTTGAAGGCCAGCCAGCTCAGCTCACGATTGATGAAATGCTCCTCGGTCAGGCGCAGCTTCGGCGGTGCGGGGCGTTGATCAGGATTTAGCGAGGAGGATGTCATAACCGTAAATTTCGCGGAAGAGGTCGCACTTAGAATCGATGGCGATCTGCTCGACGGTGGTGTCGTCAGCACCTTGAGTGAGCACGATGAGCCGGGAGCCTTCGGGGCGGAGCTGGATGGATTTGATGCGCTGGGCGTGGCTGCGGTCGAGCGAATCGGCGAGGCGGAGCAGGGCGGCGAGCTTCAGCACGATCATGCGCTCCTCCCGCGAGAGGTCGGAGAAGTGCGGGTGGTTCGGCTCGGGGTTGTAGCGACGATGATAGCGGGCCAGCAGGGCCACCATGACGCGGTCGCTTGAGCTGAGGCCGACGATTTCGGTGTTCAGCAGGATGTAGAGACTGTGCTTGTGGTGCTCACGCGGGCTGATGAACATGCCCACCTCATGCACCGTAGCGGCGACGCGCAGGATGAGCTCGTATTTGGGATCGAGATTGTGCAGGTGTTGAAGCTCTCGGAAAAGCTGGCGTGAGAAGCTGGCGACTTGGTCGGCGTGTTTGCGGTCGGTCTTGTAGCGCATCCCGATCTCGCAGGCGGCCTGCATGACCTCCTCTTGGAAGATCGCAGTGCGGGAGCCGGAGGTCATCAGATCGAGGATCAACTCAAGCTGGAAGTCGCCTTCGGGCACCCAGATGGTTTCATCACCGAAGCGGCGAGCGAGGGCGAGGTTCGTCTGCAAGGCGGGGACGATGCCCTCCGCGCCGGTGTAATGCACATGCAGCTCGCGCACGAGCTCGTCGGGGTTCAAACGGGCGAGCTTGTCGGTGAGGCGGGAGAGTTCGTCCTCAATGACGCGGTGTGCGCCCTGACGCGCCTTGCCGAGACGCGGCGCGATGCTCTGGATCTCCGCGCCGATGGCGACGTGGTGATCGATCTTCACACCGGAGTAATCTTGCGCGAGGTGATCCACGACGCCACGGATGTGCTCCTCCAGATGCAGCATCTGCTGCGGTGCCTCATCGTCCGGCGTGGCGACGGCCTCGCGCGCCCGGAAGATGCCGAGGCGGTAATTGCTGTAAGCAGCGAGGCGGCCCTGCTGAAAATAGATCGCGCGTGTGTTGCCGGGGCCGATGTGGGAGACAAACGTGCTGCCCTTGGCCAGCATGGGGTTTTTCAGCAGCAGGCGCTGGGCGATCTGATAGACGAGGCGGGTCATGTTGCCGTCGTCGATGAGGCTGGGGATGACGCCGCTGTGAACCTGAAGGCGATTGAGGAAAATCTCGTGGTTGGCGGCCTCGGCGAGGATGTTCGAGGTGAACAGCCGCAACTGCGACGAGGGGATGCCGTACTCGCGCATCGTTTGCAGATAATCGCGCAGGATGGCGGCGGCTTGATCCACGGTGCCACGGGTGATGCTGCGGGCGCGGAAGATGTCTCGCGCGACCGGCAGCGGACGGTCGAGGCTCTCGATGCGGGAGAACTGGCCTTGGTCATCCTTGCGGCCGATGACGAGAGTGACGGAGGCCGCGCCGACGTAAATGACGGCGTGTTCGGGCGGTGGGATGGTGGCTGCTGGTGTGGGGTCGCTCATCCTCGGGAACTATTTCTTTTCATTGCGCAGCCAGGCCACCGAGCCTGCGGTCACGGCTTGATCACCGAGTTTGGCGATGGAGTAGCGGATGCCCCTGGCGAGTTCGGGAATGGCGTAGCGCTCGACCTCCTCCTTGAGCAGGTTCATGTAGAGGCCGGGCAGTTCCTCCACCAAGCCGCCACCGAGCGTGATGCGGTCGGGAGCGAGCAGATTGACGACCATGGCGACTCCCATGCCGAGGTAGCGGATGGAGTTGCGGAACATAATCATCGCGGCGTCATCACCGCTGCGGAAGGCATTGGCGAGCGCCTTGCTGCGGATGCTGCGGAGGGCACCTTCGGTCTTTTTGTCGAGTTCCGGCATCTGGCCGCGATAGCATGCCAAACCTGCCTGTGACGCGAGGGCGAGGCGGCTGGTGAGGTCTTCGAGGGTAACGGTGCCGAAGACCGGGCTGCCGATGTGCGTGCCAGGAAGAAGCAGATTGCCGAGTTCCATGGCGGAGATGGATTTGCCCATGACGAGCTGGCCGTTGTAAACAAAGCCGGAGCCGACACCGGTGCCTGGAAAGATGCCGAGCAGTGAGCGTGCGCCTTTGCCAGCGCCGAGGATGTATTCGCCATACGTTCCCGCATCCACGTCGTTCAAAACGGCGACCGGGCACTTGAACTCGGTTTGCAGGAGCTTGCGCAGCGCCATGTTCGTCCAGCCGAGGTTCGGTGCGAAGACGAGCAGACCTTTTTCAGGATTCACTAGGCCGGGGCAGCCAATGCCGATGCCCTGGATGCCCTTGGGGTTCACACCTGCCGCCTCGATGGCCTCATGGACGGCTTTGACGATCTTGCCGCGCCCTTTGGCCGCCCCTTCGGAGCCGTTGGTGGATTTGCGGGCGAATCCGAGCACGTTGTAATTCGCGTCGAGCACCGAGGCCATCATCTTCGTGCCGCCGAGATCGAAGCCGATCCAGAAGGGCACGTTCTTGAGTTTCTTCGTGGCTTTGGCGGGCTTGTCGGCCTTTTTGGAAGCTTTTTTCGCAGGCATATGCCCGCAAGACACACGGGCTTGGCAGAAACGGCAAGTGACATTCTAAACGGCGGCGAAATCAACTGCCTCAATGTCGTGACGCGAAGTTCAGGTATTGGGTCCAGTCGTAGTCGGTGACGTCGTGTTGGCCGGTGCGGAGATGGTAGCCGATGAAATCGCCGATGGTCAGAGGCCGAGAAGATCGCGTAATGCGATCTTCACTGCGTCATACTGAGTGGCGGTCAGCGTGCCCATGCGGCGTATCAATTTCGAGCCATCAAGGCTGGCAAGTCCTTGAACGTTGACCGCTGACTCTTTCGGAAGCCAGCGAGGGCGTCCCAAATAAACCTCGCCACGCGTGCCTCGAATCTGGGAGGTGAGCGGTGCTACGACAAACAAGGCGCGAGCATCTTCGTCGCGTGGGGCTGCCAGGACGAGGATGGGACGGCATTTTTGGATCATACCGAGATCGGCAAACCAAACCTCGCCGGGCTGTGGATCAATACGGGCCATAGGCTTGGTTCCACGCGTCGGCCTGCTCCTCGGCGGATATAAGGGGACGTGGTGCGAGGCTCACCTGGAAGGGCAGTCCCTTGTGCAGTTCGATCTGTGCGAGAAGCATGTTGAAAACCTGCTCTGTGCTCAGTCCGAGCTTTTGGAGCGTCGCGTCAGCTCGCTTGAGGCGGCGTGCCGGAACTTTGGCGCGGAACGTGGTGGTCTGTGGCATGACGAAAGGATGCCTCTCAAAAAGAATTGGTCAATCCAACATCACTTCCCCCAGTGCCGTGAGGCGAAGTTCAGGTATTGGGTCCAGTCGTAGTCGGTGACGTCGTGTTTGCCGGTGCGGTTGTGGTAGCCGATGAAATCGCCGACGGGGGTGTCGATGGCGGGATGTTCATCGACAACGGTGCCTTTTTTGCCGAACAGCGCATAGACAGGGCTGGCGAACTTGCCGGAGAGAAATTCCCCTTTTTGATCGGCCCAATGATCTTCAGCGGCGCTGGCGATGTAGATGGGACGTGGCGCGGCGAGGGCGATGAACATGTGCATGTCGATCGGGCAGGCGGCGGCGTTGTTGGCGTAGCGGGTGTATTTGGGCGTGAACCAATGCGGGAAGGCTTTGGTGATGATGGCGGTGGTTTCGCCGAAGTCGCGGCGCATCAAAGCGGCACCGCCTTCGCCGGAGTTGTTGGAGATGACGATGCCGAAACGTTCGTCCTGCACACCGGCCCAGAGGGAGGTTTTGCCGAGACGTGAATGGCCGATGACGGCGAGATGCTTGGCATCGACTTGCGTGTCGGTTTCGAGGTAATCGGCGATGCGGCTGATGCTCCAAGCCCAAGCGCCGATGGCACCCCACTCGCCGTCTTTCCAGACAGTGTTCGCACCATCCTTGCTGACTGCGGCACGAAGTCCTTCTTTCCAGCCGTCGGCGTGGTCGGGTTCGATGTCGCCGTAGTAGGCGGTGGCGACAGCGAAGCCGCGTTTTAGGATCATTTCGAGCGCCCAGCGGCTGCTTTCGGTGCCGCGTGAGGCTTCGGTGGCACGGTGGTTGACGATGTTCTTCTCCTTGTTGTCGCGCTGCCAGCGGGTGTTGAGCGGAACGTCGGTTTCTTGGCTTACGGCGTGATTCCCGCCGAAACTGAGGCCGACGAAGCAGGGCGCGGACTTGGTGGCGTTCGGCGTGTAGAGCATCACATCCATGCCGGACCAGGCGGGGCGATTTGGCAGTGAGATGTGGATGAATTTGCGCGTGGCGAGACCGCCGAGGGCATCGGTCTTGGTGGCGGTGACTTCAAACTTCGGCGTGCCGATATCGGAAGGTGTTTTGCCGAAAACGTGGTCCTCGAAGAGCTTCAGGATCTCGGGGCGACGAGTTTTTGTCCATTCCTCGGCGGTGGTGAGCTTCAAATCAGGCAGCGGATGGTTGCCGATCTTGGCTTCGTCGTAGTTCACGCCGGGGCGCGGAGTTTGGGCGAGGGCGGTGGTGGCAAGGAGGAGTGCAATGAGCGTGCGCATGGTGGGTGGTGATGGAACGTGATGGCGGAACAGAATTGTGCGTGCCTTGGCTGGCAAGGTGATGTTTGATCGGCGGAAGACCATGGAATCTGCCGCCTCACCACCGCCGCTGCCGAACGCAGTGAACTATCGCTATTCCAAGCTAGGCTTGGTGCTGGCGCTCATCGTGATTGCCGCGTGCGCGGTGTTTGTGGTGCGGGTGCAGACGATGGAGCGTGAAGAACCCACCGCAGAGGTGCGGCCGAACCGCATGCTGGAGCTGATGGCACGCTATGCCGTGGGCACGAAAGCATTTCTTCAAAGCACGGGGCAATCGACCGCTGAACTCAACGATGCGATGCAACGGGATGTGGGAACGCTTTCACGCACGGATGAGGACGCGCTGCGCCTTTTGATGCTGAAGAGCTGGATGGCGGATCAACCGCCAGATGAGGCGAAAATGGCTGCTCTGGCGCAGAAGAACGAGGGTTTGACGGCTGATGTGGCGATGCTGGGAAGGCTGGCATCCATTCAAGACCTCGCTGCGGACGAAGATTGGAAGCTGTTTTTCAAACGGCATGGCTGGATGGCCCAACTGGCACGCGCCCAAACGCAGGATGAAAAAGATCCTGCGCGACAGGCACTGGTGCAGCAGGGCATGGGCACGGCGATGGTTTTGATCGCTGGCATGATGTTGGGCATGCTGGCGGCGGTTGGTGGGCTGGTGCTCATGATCTGGGGCCTCCGGCGCTGGCGTGGCGGGAAGCTGCCATTGACGCTTGGCCGGCGCAGTCGTGCGCACGGAGGCGTGTTGATCGAGGGCTTCGCGATTTATCTGCTGCTGTTTTTGCTGATTCCGTGGCTGATGCGCCAGTTGCCGGTTTCATGGCCGCGTTGGGCGGCCTATGTGCCTGCGCTGGCGGCTTTGATTCTCGGCATGCTGTGGCCGCTGCTGCGCGGCATGCAGAAGCCGCTGTGGCGCGAGACACTGGGGCTGCATCGCGGCCAAGGCTGGTTCAAGGAAATGGGCGCGGGCTTGCTGGGATGGCTGGCGGCGCTGCCGCTGCTGGTGTTGGGAATGATTGCCGCGTCATGGATCACGAAGCTGACGGGGCAGTTTCCCTCGCACCCGATTGTGGAGGTGTTCGCGGGCAATGGCTGGGCCAAGCTGGGCGCGGTCGTGCTGGCGGTGGTGTGGGCCCCGGTTTCGGAGGAGCTGATGTTTCGCGGACTGCTGTTTCCAGGTCTCTCAGCGTGGTTGCGCTGGCTGCTGGGCATGCTGCTGGCCGCGTTTGTGTTTGCGGTGATTCACCCGCAGGGCTGGGCCGGTGTGCCGGCGATCATGGCGCTGGCGGCCACGTTTTCATTCCTGCGGATGTGGCGGCAAAGTTTGATCGCCCCGATGACAGCGCACGCGCTGAACAATGGGATCATGTGCGCGATGATGCTGCTGCTCTGGTGAGCGCGGCCACGAGCGGTGCGCGGGCGGTTTGCAGGCCTTTGTAGCCTGCGAACTCATCCGACATGGTGGCTAGGATGCGGGCGAGCCGTTGCGCCACTTCGGGTGATGCCGCGACTTGATCGAGGCGATGATTGGTGACGCGGATGCCGAACAGAATGGCGTTGGTGATGGGAAGGCGGGCGAGGAA
>CAXNGR010000089.1:0-9226 GCA_964201265.1 Verrucomicrobiaceae bacterium | reverse complement strand
CCGACTGGGACAACTTCGAGACCTCGTGGGACTTCCGCGACCAGCCGTTGCTGCGGCCGGGGCTGAAGGGCGCGACGCTGGAGGCGAGCTGGCGGAATTGGGAGGCGCAGAGCACCGCCGCCATCCGCCGGATGCAGGAGCTGGAGACGGAGAACAACCGGCTCTTCATCGCCGCCTACGGCCTCGACGGCGAGTTGCAGCCCGAAGTGCCCGAGGCGCAAATCACCCTCGCCCGCGCCGAGGCCCGCCGCGACATGGCCGCCTTCCTCTCCTATGCCGTCGGCTGCATGATGGGCCGCTATTCCCCCGACCACCCCAGCCTCATCCTCGCCAACGCCGGCGACACCCTGAGTGAGTTTCTGGAAAAAGTCGGGAAGCCCCTGGCCGAACTCACCTTCGCCCCCGACGAGGACGGCATCATCCCCGTGCTCGAAGGCGAGTGGTTCGAGGACGATATCGTGGCCCGCACCCGCGATTTCCTCCGCGCCACCTTCGGCGAAGCCACCCTGCGGGAGAACCTCCGCTTCATCGAAAACTCCCTCGGCAAAGACCTGCGCAAGTATTTCCTGACCGACTTCTACAAAGACCACCTTCAGACCTACAAGAAGCGCCCCATTTACTGGTTGGTCCAGAGCCCGCGGAAGGGCTTCAGCGTCCTCCTCTATCTGCACCGCTACACTCGGGACACGATGAACCTCGTCCTGAACCGCTATCTCCGCGACTACCAGGTCAAGCTCCGCAACCGCCTCGCCCACGTCACGCAAGAGCAGGCCACGGCAACGACGGCAAAAGCCAAAACTGAGGCACGCAAGGAGGCGGACAAACTCACCAAGATACTGCACGAATGCGAAGAGTGGGAGCGCCAGACTCTGCTCCCTCTGGCCCAGCAGCGCATCGAACTCGACCTCGATGACGGCGTAAAAACCAACTACCTCAAACTCGGCGAAGCCCTCGCCCCCATAGTGGGGTTGGTGAAGGAGGAGAATTAACCCGATGGCCGACGACGCATCCCAATTTTCGGCAGCCGAGCCCGCGCTCGGCTATCTATATCAGATCCGCTATGCGTTGTTGGAGATCCTGCGACAGCCGGAAGAGTCAATTTGCTTCATTGAGAAGGACGACGATGTCGATTTTTTAGACCCGGAAGAAGGGCGCATCCTTGCCTCGTTAAAACACAAGGCTCCGGGTGACACGTTGACTGATCTGTCTCCGGATTTCTGGAAATCGGTGCGCATCTGGCTCACCGATTATCTCAAGAATTCCGATGGCCCGGTGCCGGTGCGATACTACCTAGTCACCACCGGGCGGGTTCAAATCGGCTCCTTGTTGAGCGCATTCTTGCCCGACGCCCCGTTTCCCGACAACCTGGTGGTGCGTATCGAGGCCACACTCGCCGGTTCCAATTCCAAAACGATCAAGAAAACGCGCGATCTTTTGGAGACGTTAGCGAAGGAGAGATGGGCATCTTTTTTCCGCCGGATTACGATCTTCGACCGGCAACAACGCATTAACGAGATCCCCCAGTTGGTTATGGCCGAGCTTAAAGCGGTCCGCCCCAAATCAAGGCCCTCGGTTTTTCAGCGACTGGAAGGGTGGTGGGTAGATGCGTGCATAAAACTCTTAACAGGTAAAAGGGTAGAGGCGTTCCGAGGCGGGGAGGTTTGGGAAATGGTCAGTTTTTTCTCGGAGCAGTTCCGCGACGAGAACCTCCCCATCGACTTTGAGGATGCAGAGCCCGAGGGCGGCATCCATCCGGAGACCGATGACCGCAATTTCGTGAGGCAACTGCGCGCCATCGGACTCGGCACGAGCCGAATCAGCCGCGCCATACTCGACTACTATCAAGCCTCTCAGCAGCGTGGCGCATGGCTGCGCGAGAGCGCCACGCTCGACGGTGAACTGGAGCGCTACGATAAACGGTTGGTTCGTGAATGGGCGCGCATCCGCGAGATCACGTTCGATGGCCATAAAACTGATGCGCCCGAGGTCGTGCTTCAGACTCTCGGCAAAAAGCTGTTCAACGACCTTTCGACAAGAGAAAATCTGGATCTGCGCATACGGCGCGATGTAACGGCTAGTTTTGTCGTTTTGGGTAGTTACCACATTCTCGCGAATGAAGAGAAGCCGCGCGTGTATTGGCATCCACGTTTCCCCGAGCGCATCACCGAGATTCTTCAAGGGAGGAGCACATGAACACGTGGGACGAACGCCCCCGCGAGGTGCGCACTCTGTTTAATCCAGCATTTTGCGGCCTGGTCCTGGCCAGAGGCATTGCGGAGTTTACCGACCAAAGTGGAGGCCCAATGCCGTTTTCGCTTACCCTACTCATCCTCCCTCTTAGCCTGCACAAAAGCACTCGGGAGCTGTTGATCGAAAGTAAACGCGCCTACCTCACGAGCATTTTGCAGGCGCATCCGGAGATCCGCGTTGATCTGGCAGAACGGACTCGCGGCCTGTTTCCATTCACCATGGAAGCCTTCGCCTACCTCACGGCCTGTGGTGCCATCAAGGTCGATGAGCATGGCGGCATCACGGTGCTTGAAGGACAGATTAAGAAAACGATTACCGGTTCAGAGGATACCAAAGACTGCCAAAGCGTCGCCAAGGCTCTGGGCGCGAAGCTGGCTCAGATCAAAGACCGAGCGACCATCTACACCACACTGGGAATCAGACCATGAACATACGCGAAATCATTATCTACAGCCACTCGGGCGAAATCAGGCGCATCGCCTTCAAGGTTCACGGCCTGAACATCATCACCGGCCGTTCATCGACCGGCAAATCGGCGCTTTCCGAAATCGTCGAATACTGCATGGGGCGGAGCGACTTTAACATCCCGGAGGGCCCCATCCGCGATAAGGTCTCTTGGTATGCCGCGATTTTCCAGTTCAGCGGCGAACAAGTCATGATCGCGAAGCCCGCGCCCGCCGCAAATGCGGCGAGTTGCTCACGGGCGATGATCTTGCGAGGCGCAAGCGTCGAGCCTCCGCCCTTTGCCGAGTTGGCCCAAAACGCAGACGACGATGCCGTGGAGTCTCTGCTTTCGGAGCTTCTCGGCATACCCGTGGTAAAAACCGAGGTGCCGGAAAAGCAGAGCCGGCCCTCCTTCTTCGCCTCGATCAAGCACACCCTCTATTACCTTTTTCAGAAGCAGGGTATAATCGCCAACAAGGACCAGTTATTTTACCGACAGAACGAGCCTTACCTTCCACAAGCCATTAAAGACACCTTGCCCATTCTGCTGGGTTTGACGGCGGACAATCGTCTGGAGACCGACCAGCAGCTCCGCACCGTCCGCCGCGATCTCAAGATCGCGCAGAAGCAACTGGCCGAGAGCGAACATTTCAACGAACAGGTAAACACGCGTGCGCTGACGCTCATCTCCGAGGCCCAGCAAGTCGGTATTCTCGCTCGCGGTCCTGCCCCTGCGAACACCGCCGAGGCTCTGGCGATTCTGGCGACCATCATCGAATGGAAGCCGACGGCTATCCCCGAGGAAGACACACGTAGGATCGCGGCGCTGGAGGATGAGTTAGCCATCCTTCGTAAAGAGAGAGGCGCCGTTAGCGACACGCTTCGGGCTACGCGGGTGTTTACGGAAAGGGAGGTCGGTTTCACCAACGAGGCAAACGAGCAGAAAAGCCGCCTGGAATCTATCCACGCGCTCCCGAAGAATCCCGACACGGGTGAATGGCAGTGGCCTTTTGCCCCGGAAAACCTGGGCCTCAGCTCGCCTATTGGCGCGGCTTTGATTCACGAACTCGAGTCCTTGGATCGCGAGCTTTCCAGTGTGCAGGGCGAGCGCCCGCAGCTCGAACAATACACCGTCAAGGTGAATGGCCACCTGAATACGCTGAACCAACAGATCAGGAGTAAGACGGAAGAACTCTCGGCGGCAATTGCGGCCAACTCAGCGATTGCCGAAATGGGTAACCGGAACGCAGCAGCGGCGCGAATCGTGGGGCGCGTCAGTCTTTTCTTGGAGACCTACCGACCAGATAATGAACTCGAACGGTTGAAGAAGCGGGTGGCGGAATTGTCGGATATGGCTGCCCGACTTGAGGCGAGCCTCGGCGTCGATGACAGCGCGGAACGGCTAGCTTCCATCATCAATATCATCTCCAATCGCATCAGCCGTTATGTGAAGGAACTGGAAGCGGAGTTCTCCGAATATCCGTTTCGCTTCGACTTAGCACGCCTAACGGTCGTCGCCGACCGCCCGGAGCGACCGGTGCCGATGCACAAGACAGGGGGTGGTGCCAACCACCTTGCCTACCACTTGGGGGCATTGCTTGCCCTGCATCATTTCACCTCGACCAACCGCAGGCCCATGCCGGCATTCCTCTTTTTGGATCAACCGACGCAAGTCTATTTCCCCTCCGAGCAAGTTTACAAATCGGCGACGGGAACGGTTGAAGAAACAGAACGGGATTCAGACTTGGAGAAGGTGCGAAAGCTCTTCGCCATGCTCTACGAGTTCACCACTAAGGAGGCACCGGGCTTCCAGATTATCGTAACCGAGCACGCAAATCTCCGCGATCAGTGGTTCCAAGATTCGATCGTCGAAACGCCCTGGACCAAACCGCCGGCACTGGTGCCCGACGATTGGTCGGCTGCCGGGTAACGCATGTTTTTGCGCATGAGATTGCCGGTTATTACACACTTCGGCGGAGGTCTGGTATGGACCACAAAGGAGGACGTGTGAACCCGACGCCTCACATCGCACCCTCCAGCTTTGCCCTATCGCTACGGGAAATCGCATCGTGGCACGATAGCCCTGGCCTCGCCGCACGGGAGGACGAATGGGGCCGATGACAAACGGAGATACACCGGAGGATGCCTCGCGTAAAAACGTGGCAAACGGCAACCAAAGGCTGGCGAGTTTCTTCGGTGGCGGGCAGCTGACACCTTCGCAGGTGCAAGCGGTCACGGAGCTGCAGCTGTTTCTCGACGACGCCAACGCCCGGTGCTTTATTCTGCGTGGATACGCCGGCACCGGAAAGACGTTTCTGATCGGTGGCCTGGTCCGTTACTTGGAGGCCCAACGCAGGAATCCTGTGATGATGGCTCCGACAGGCCGAGCGGCCTACGTCTTGAAGGATCGCCATCAGATCGCTGCGGGAACGATCCACCGATCCATCTACTCTCTGGAAAAGCTGCGAGAGCATCGCGAAGTGGGAGAAGATGGTGACGTCACCTTCAAGTTCTATTTCGAAACGAAGAACAACGGCATCGAGCACGACACGGTTTTCATAGTGGATGAAGCGTCGATGATTTCAGATGTGGCGTCGGATCCGGAATTCCTGCGGTTCGGCTCCGGCCGTCTCCTGCACGACTTGCTGACGTTCATCAATTTCGACGCCAACGATTATCGGAAAAAGCTGATTCTGGTCGGTGACGGGGCGCAGCTTCCCCCCGTCCACATGAACACGTCACCAGCTTTGGATCGGGACTATCTCGCCAGCCAATGCCGGCTGGACGCTCGCGAATGTGAATTGGTCGATGTGGTGCGGCAGTTGGACTCCAGCTTGGTGCTGCGCAATGCCACGGAAATGCGAAGGATGCTCAAGGCGGACCGCTATGCGGCGTTCGATTTCAAGTCGGACAACGAAACGGTGATCGAACTCAAGCCGAGTGATTTCGTGGCGCGATTTGCCCGGACCTATCAGAGGTCATCGCTTCAAGCCCGAAGTGTCATCGTCGCGTACACCAACGCCGATGTCGCCAACTACAATGCGGCGGTCCGCGCAATTCTGTCACCTGGGCAGGCGACCATCACGGCAGGGGACCGGATTGTGGTCGTCAGAAACAATTACAACTACGAGCGACCGTTGCTTAATGGCCAGATGGGGCTGGTGGTGGAGGCCAGCACGCACTTGGAAGCGCGCAGCGTGCCGGTGAACGTCGGTTTGGGCGAAGACGGCAAGCGGAAGACCGAATTGGTCACGCTCCGGTTCCGCGACCTCTTGCTAAAATTTGAGGGGGATGACCACGTGAAATTTGAGCTTCGCTGCAAGATCATCGAAGACTGCCTTGACCAGCGGAGCGTGGATCTTCCCTCTAGCTATTCAAAAGCGCTTTGGGTCGATTTTCGCCGGAGACATCCCGGCCTCGACCCCGGAGACGCGGTCTTTTCGGCGACGATCCGCGCGGATCCTTACTTTACGGCCTTGCAGGTGAAGTATGGTTATGCCGTGACCTGCCACAAAGCGCAGGGCGGGGAGTGGGATACGGTCTTCATCGACTTCGTCGGCATGAACAAGCTGGGGCGTTCCGAATTCCGCTGGAGCTATACTGCGCTGACCCGGGCCTCTCGCTCGGTCGTTGCAACCAACGCCCTGCACCACAGCCTGCTGACGCCTAAGCAGCCCGTGGTGATTTCAACCGAGTCGTCCCCGGTCACCGTCTCAAACGCACCCGCGACGAATGGGGATTCAGCCTTGAAGTCCGCAGGGCTCGCTGCCGCTCCCGTCGGGCTCGTGCAAACTCCGCTTCAGGGAGCGCTCTGGCAAGCAGTGCAGTCCAGATTGCCGGAGGGCTGGAAGCTAAACGCCGTCAAACACGTTCAGTTTCAGGAGTGCTACACTGTGGAGAAAGCTGCCTATGTGGCGACGGCGCGGATCTACTACAACGGTGCGAATAAGGTGAGTAACGTTCAGCTCGTTCCAGGCCAAAGGCCGGATCTGGACGATGAGCTCCACGCGGCGCTGGCGTCACTCAAGGGAAATACAATCCATGCCGGAGGTTACTCGGAGGGGACGATTGAGCCGGGTCACGTCGCCTTCATTGCAGCGCTGAAAGAGAAGGCTGAAGCCGCTGGAGTCGTCGCGGTGCGATTTGAATCAAAGACCAAGTATCACTTGGTCGGCACCTTCCGCGAAGGGAGCCAAGAGGGGGATTTCAACTACTATTTTGACCAAGCGGGGCGCTTTAGCCGGGTGCTTGCACCCGCGTCAGGCCGGCCCGAACTGACGGCGAAAGTCCTGAACTTGCATGCCCAATAGTGCAGACATTCAAAGCAGAACGCAGGAGGTCTTTCGGCTGCGCAAGGGGGGGAAGCTGACGGAGGCGTTGCTCTTGGGTGCGAGCCTGCACCGTGAGCATGCCACCGATGATTGGGCAACCCGAGCGTATGCTTGGACTCTCTACGACGAGATCAAGCGATTGAGAAATAGTCCGGAAGGTCCGGCGCTCGGGTGTGCGATACTCGAACTGTCGCAACTTAAGATTCCCCCGGCAGACGACGTCTTGATGCAGCAGGTTTCGTACATCCTCCAGTCCGCGAGTCCCGAGGGAAGGGCGCTTGGCGAAGCGACCCAACTAAGCCAGGCGGGGCAGCACGGTGACGCGGTTCGGATTGCGCGACCGTTTGTGGGTGTGGCAGGCACCTCCCGAGCGACCGCACTGAGTTACGGTTGGGTGCTTTACCGGAAGATCAAAGCGACCGATGGCGTGGCGGGTTTGGCCCATCGAATTTGGTGCTTTGAGGAATACCTCCGGGTGTGGTCCCGCGAATGGATCCCGGATCCCATGCTCACGAAGTGCCTTTTGTTGGAAGGGACGAAGAACGCGGAGAACTGGGGTGGCTTTGTGCAGTTGGTGAGTGGGATGGGCTTGGATAAACTCACGGAAAGGGACTGGGTGGATGAACGTCCCAACGCCGACTTCCCGCCGTTCCAGCATCAGATCCTTAAGGCAATCTATCAGTGCCTGAAACACCACCCGAGTGAGCGGAAACGCACGGACGGGCTGCACGTTTGGTTACATGCTTGGGAAAGCGCTCTCAGTGGCAGCGACTGGCCCGACTATCATTTGGGCCGGATTCTGGTGTGGACCGATGGCGACCGGGTGAAGGCCCGTGCCCTGTTGCTCAAGACGGTGCAGCAAAACCCCGCCGAATTTTGGCGGTGGAGCGCACTGGCGGACGCCGTCGAACCGCAACAGCGGGTCGCCGTCTTGGCCCGTGCGGTGGTGTGTCTTTGTGAGAATGCGCAGTTCAAGACGGGGCTGTATCGGGATTTTGCCGAGGAGTTGGCGAAGGTCGGACTCATTTCGGAGGCGAGCGCCAGTTTTGAGGAATTCCTTCGCCGTGTCCGCCTGGCCGGCAAGGAATTCAACGGCGCCCTGCCGTCGTGGTATCAGGGTGCTGGCCACGTCGGTAAGATCGACCTTCCGCAGCGGGCGCAGATGCTTGGCCAAGAAGCGGAGGATCTGCTCGTTGAAGCGCTGCCCGACTACCTCGGAGTTCTGATCTGCAAGCTGCCGCCGAAGGAAGGGAAGAAAGGCGATGCCTTCCTCTACTATTTTGAACAATTGGGGGTGCGGTCGGTGAAGTTCAAGGGAGCGGCCCCGCCGTTGGACACCCCCGCGGTTCTGCTAAAAATGCGGGAGAAACCGGAGGGCGTTTCGCTGGCCTTCCGGTGGACCGTAGCCGAGGTTCCCGCTGCCCTAGGTGTCCAATGCGAAGCATTCGTCAATACCCCCAATTTGGCGAAGGGCTTGGTTCCGCTCATGACGCGAGAGCATCCGTTCATCCCACTTAACTTGCAGCGCTGGCCCGGCGCGGAGCGACTCAAGTTTGGCGACTGCGTCAGCCTGCGGATGTTGATGGACGCCAAAGCCAAGCCTGTGGTGCTCGGTTGGGCGAAACTTCCGGAGGGAACGATGATTCCTGGGGTGACGATCAAGATTGCGGGCGAGTTTAAGGCGGTTGACGGAAAAGCGTTTGGTTTCATCACCTCTGGACTGCAGAAAATTTTTGTGGGTCCGAGGGAAGCACGTGGCTTGTCTGACCGGCAATTTGTCGCTGGGATCGCCATCAAATCCGAGGACAAGCATGGGCGTGAGTCGTGGATGTATGTTAACCCCAATTAAAGTCAGTCAACACTCCCTGTTTTTCACCGGCCAAATGAAACGAATCCACGACAGTCTCCAACGCGTGTTTCAGCGCCATCGCCTGGTGTTTTGGTATGACGGCGCGGGCGAATGGGTGGAAACGTTCACCGCCTACCCCGACGGAGATGTCGCCAAGCTCACCGTGGCCGGCAATGAGTTCGGCACCAAGGTCCGGATCGTGAGCGATCCGAACCCGGAGGCCCGGTTCCTGATTTACGTGCCCACGGCCCGGCCACCGGATGCGGACAACTGGCTGCTGGATCTCCTGCTCCAGGGCTATGAATACAAGGCCGACAAGGCGTCGCTGGCGCTGCAGGATGTCGGCCTGCCC
>CAXNGR010000088.1:0-9268 GCA_964201265.1 Verrucomicrobiaceae bacterium | reverse complement strand
CAAAGAGCTGTTCGCGGTTCGCCTTTGGATAGAACACGAATTTCCAGCGATCATCGCAGATCATGCGCTGGGTGTCGGTGAACATGCCGGTGACGAAATCATGAACGTGATCATTTTGATGCCGTAGGAGAGGTGCGAGACTTTTTCCTGTCACGGTGGGCGGAATCGTGGTGCCACTGAGTTCACAGAGCGTGGGGAAGAGGTCGTACAACGTCACAAGGGCCGTGCTGCGCTCGTTTTTCGGCAAACCAGGGCCGCAGAGGATGAGCGGGCTGCGGATGCTGTGCTCGTATTGGTTCTGTTTGCCGAGCAGTCCGTGGCTGCCGAGCGCGAGACCTTGATCGGCAGTGAAGATGATGATCGTCTCATCCGGCGATGGCAGCTCGGCGAGAACGCGGCCGAGCTGCGCATCGAGATCGGTGATCATCGCGTAGTAGAGCGCCAGTTCCTCACGCACCTCGCTCTCGACTCGTGGCGTGGGCAGAAGCTGCTCGTCACGTCCGTCGATGTTGCCGTGGTCGAAAGGATGCTTCGCGGCGAAATTGGCCGGAAGCGGCATTTTGGCCGGATCGTAGCGGTTCTTCATGCCTGCGGGCCACATGCGCGGATCATGCGGGAAGGCGAAGTTCACATGCACGAGCCACGGTTTATCCATTGGCGCGGTTTGGATGGCATGGATCGCTCCATTGGCGATGTGACGGCTGTTGTCGGGTTGGAGGCCGACGCCCTTTTCGAGTTCGGCTTTGTTTTGATCGTCTTTGAAGGTCCAGCCGCGATAGCCGGTGAGCGGACGGCCACGATCGTCGATCTCCGGCTGCGTGACGCCTTTTCCGCCGCCGCTGGAGTAAAGACCGCTCGTCGTCGTGTAGCCGCGCTGCATCGGATGGCCGTCGTTGTGCCATTTGCCGGTGTAGCAGGTGTGATAGCCGCTTTTTTGAAGCGTCCCGGCCAGAGTGGCGAGTTTGGGACCAATCGCGCCGCCGGGATACTTCGGCAGCGCTTTGAAGGCATGTGTGCCGGTCAGTATTTGCGCCCGGCTCACATGGCAGATGGGATAGCCCGCATACGCCCGCGTGAATGAAATGCCGCGTGCGACGAGGCGGTCAAGGTTCGGCGTTTCGATCACCGCATTGCCCAGCGCATGAATGGTATCCGGCCGCTGATCATCGCTGACGATGAAGAGGATGTTCGGGGCGGCATGGGCAGACTCCGCGCACAGCAGCAGAAGCAAAATCGAGCGCATGAGGTTAGAACGGCCCGTTTCAGGCCGCCCATCACGGTGCGACGACATTTTTCAGCGGATTGCCGCCACGCGCCGCACGCCAGATCAAGAGCGGCAGCCGCAGGATAAAGCTGACCATCAACCGTGCGTGCATCCAGGTCAGCAGGAGATTGTCACGCCCGTAGCGGAACTGCGAGACGCCGCCTTCCGCCGCGGTGAGGTAGCGCACATGCGTGGGCACGTTGATGGCGGGAACGCCCTGCCAGCAGATGCGCACGGCCACCTCTGTGTCGAAATCAAAACGCCGGGCGAACCAGGTGCTGCGAAACGCACGCAGCAGCGCCTGCACGGGATACACGCGCATGCCAAAAAGCGAGTCGCCGATGCCCCAGCAGAGCGTTTCGAGATTGGCCCACGCATTTGAGATGCGGCGGCCACGCACGCGCAGCATCGGGGCCTCGGGGCCGAAGATCGGCTGGCCTAGCAGGGCGGCCTCCGGGTAGGCCTGGGCCAGCGCAATGAACTTCGGGATCGATTCGGGCGGATGCTGGCCGTCGGCATCCATCGTCAGCACATGCGTGTAGCCGGCTGCGGCGGCCTCCTCGGCACCACGACAAATGGCGGCACCTTTGCCACAATTCACCGGCTGTTTGATCAGGCGCAGGCCTGGATGCGCGGGCTGGAGCGCCTCCACGGCCTTTTCGCTGTCATCGGTGCTGCCGTCTAGCACCACCCACACTTCCGGCCAGTGCTCCAGCGCGTGCACCACCGTGTCCGCCAGGAGGCGTCCGGTGTTGTAGCTGGGGATGAGGAGAAGAAGCTTCATGCGCCCTCGCAAAGGGAGGCGTGATGGACACGAGGAAGCCCCCTGCCGCAAGCGCAAATCAACCCTGGTGGTAACTCACCCCATATCCGCTCACTCGGTTGTTTTCGGCCCGTTGCTGAGCGCGGCTAGACACACGGCTCGCAATCGCTCGGTGAAATCTGCCGCGTTTTCGTCCGGCGGGCTGGCCAGCGGCTCGCCCAGGGTGATGCGCAGCTTGATTTTTCGATCTGGCAGCCGCCACAGCGGCCAGCCTTTGCACAGGTAGTCGCTGTTGGTCTCGATGAAGACCGGCCACACAGGCGCGCTCGACTGCGTGGCGATGATGCCGATGCCGCCTTGAAAACGATTCACGGCATTCTCCTGCTTTCGCGTGCGCGTGCCCTCCGGGAAAAACAGCAGGCGGTCGCCCTGGCGCAGCGCCTCGATGGCGTGCTGCAGCATCTTGTGTGCGGGCTTGTTTGGAATGAAGCCCGCCAGCTTGGCCCCGCCGTGCAGGAAGGGGTTGTGCATCAGCGATGCCTTCAAAATGCAGCGTAGGCCGCGTACTTTTGCGATCACGAAGACCGCGTCCCAAAGCGCTGGGTGGTTCGGCGCGATGATCAGCCCGCCAGTGACGCCTTCTAGTGCCTCAAAGCCACGAAATTCGCACTCAAACACCCCGCACAGCCGCAGCAGCCGCAAAAAGCCATCAAACGCCTCCTGCAACAGCCACTGGCCGGTCGCCCGTGATCTCTCCAGCGACATCAGCGGCGCAAGTGCCAGACCCGCCAGCACAAACAGGAGTCCGCCCCCAGCCCAGTAGGCCATGCTAAGCACCAGAACACATCCGAGCCACAAGCGATGCAGCAACTTCAACATGCGACGATGGTGCTTTGGGGTTTGCCCTGCGGTTGATTCATGAATAGATGGCAAAACATGCATTCACCGCCTGATCTTGTCCAAGCGCTTTCCGCCCTCCCTCACGGCCCTGAGTTTCGTTTCATCGACGAATTGATCGAACTCGTGCCCGGCGTCTCCGCCAAGGCCGTCTGGAAGCTCAAAGGCGACGAAGAATTCCTGCGCGGCCATTTTCCCGGCGCTCCGCTCATGCCCGGCGTGCTCATGATCGAGGCGCTCGCGCAGCTCGGTGGCATCCTGGTGCAGACGCGTCCTGGCGAAGCGCCGCTGAAAAACCTGCGCCTAACCGCCGTGCGTCAGATCAAAATTCTCGGCAGCATCACGCCCGGCCAGTCGCTTTACCTCAGCGGTTCGCTGCAAGGCATGCTTGACACCTTAGGGCAGGTGATCGGCGAAATCCGTGATGACGTGGGGAATGTCATCATCACCGGATCGGTCACGCTTGCGGGAGAAAAGTGAGCGCGTAGCGGCTGGCGTGAGCCTGCCGGAACTCTGACGAGTTCCGCTACGAGCAACGCGACATCACTTCGGCAGACTCAGCACAAAGCACGCGCCGTCCTTGTGCGCCGCGTCCAGCGTGATCGCGCCGCCGAGCGCCGTCGCCAGTCGGCGACACAGCGCGAGTCCGAGGCCGACCCCCGGCGCGGAATCCGCGGCCTGATCGGCGCTTTTGTGAAACGGATGAAAAATCCGCCGCCGCTCGCTGCGGGAGATACCGTCGCCATGATCGCGCACGCGCAGCATCGCGAATTTCCCGCTCGTGTCCGCCTCCACATGGATCACCGGCTCCGCCGCGCGCGGGGCGGCGTATTTGCAGGCGTTATCGACGAGATTGAAAAGAATCTGCTCCACCGCTGCCGCGTCGATGTGCAATTGGGTTTTGCGGTCGGCTTCCGTGGCATGTACGCGCACCTCCATGTCGCAGTCATCGGCGCGTTGCTTCAAACGCGGGAAAATGCGGTTCAGCAGCTCACCAATCGTAACGTTCTCGGCTCTCGCCTTCGCGCTGCCGCGTTCGAGTCGCGCGTAAGCGAGCACATTTTCAACGAGATGGCTCAAACGGCCCGCCTCTCCTTTCAGCGTGTCGAGATAAGTCTTCCGCTGCGCCTCATCCGTCACCATGCCGTCCGCCAGCATCTCCGAGTAAAGGCGGAACGTCGTCAGCGGCGTGCGCAGCTCATGCGTCACGGCGGAAACGAAATCTGCGCGGCGTTCGCTCAGCACCACGGTGCCATGCAGCACGAGGCCGACCGCCGCCGCCGCCAGCAGCACGCAGGCCAGGGCGATGGCGAGAGATTTGCGCAGCGGCGTCCAAAACGGCAGCGGTGGCAGTTGAATCACGCCTGCCACCAGTCGCACCGGCAGGGCGGCGAAGCGCAGCGGATCATCCGTAGGCCTCGTTCCCAGGCTCACGTTCGCGGCGGGTTCGAGATGCGCGTCAGGAAACAAATCCGTGATCTCTTTCAGCCACGACTCACGCAGCGCCGGCCAGTCCAGCCACACCCCTTGCACCATGCGTGTGCCATCCACCACCGCCTCACGCGTCAGCACCAGATGCTGGCCCAGCCACACGCCTTGGAAAGGTCGCGAACTCGTGGATAAAACATCAACTTTGAGCGCAGACAGGTTTTCCTTCGCGCTTTCGGTCCTGGAGGTGCCAAAACCATCTTTTGGCGGTGCGTTGAACGCGCCAGCCATCGCAGACGACGCCGCAGGAGCTGCTGCGGGCATCGGCATGGCAGCGGCCTTGTCCATTTCTGCGTCGATCTTCTTCTCGGCAGGCTTGGCGCTCGGCTTGGGGGCCGAAGCAACAGCCTTGGGTAGGATCTTCGCGGGCGGCTCCTTCATCTTGAACAACGGCTGCTGCTTGATGGCCTCTTCCGCTTGAGCGGTGACTGCCCGGCTGCGCAGCGCGTTTTCGGTGCTATTGAGCTGAAGTTGTTGCTGCGTGGTCGCTTGCCCTTCCTGGACCGTCCAGGCGTAGTTGCGCGGTAGATTCACGTCGTTGGAGGCGAGCGGCTTGCTGTCATCCAAGCCAAGACGAGGCACGCTGGCCTGTTCGGCGAGGATCTGTCGGTTGAAAATCGGCGGCCCAGCCGGGGCGGGCGAAGGTGTGCGAGTCCTGCCGTCGGGCCAGTAGGATGAGACCTCCGATTTGGGTGTGATCGAATGCGCCGGTTGCGCCAGCAGTTCACGCAGGCCGCTCAGGCGTTGCTCGCAGCGCGTCAAATCGTCCGCGTTCACGAATTGCGCCAGCGCCAGAGTGCGTTCGCCATTCTGCGGCACCTGCGGGGAGATGATCTGCCCGCGTGCGTCCATCTGGAAGTGCAGCAGCACATGCTCCGGCGTCTCAGCGAGCAGAGGCGACGGCACCAGCACCTCGCCCTTCGCTACATTGCTGTAGGTCTTGTTATTCACCAAGCCTTCCGGCGCATGAAACGGCCGGAAATCATGTGGCGGCCGCGCGTTCTCGCGAATCATGAGCGCGCTCGCCTGGAAATCGAGCCGCCACAGCGCCAGCCGCACACGCTCCTGCTGATCCGCATCCCGCGCCGCCTCTTCACGCGTGCGCTCCAGCGCCAGCGTGTGCCAGCTCACCCACGCCATCGCCGCGAGCAGCAGCCCGAGACAGGCGAGGAAGGTGATCCAGATGTGGAGCGGGCGGCGCATGATGATTTCAGACGAGTTGATAACCTTTTCCCCGCACCGTGACGATCACACGCGGTGATTCGGCATCATCTCGCAGTTTGTGGCGAAGATTAGCAATGTGCATGTCCACGGTGCGCGTCTCGGTTTGCTTGTTGTCGATGTGCCAGACCCGTTGGAGCAGCTCTTCGCGCGAAACAGGCCTGCCACGATTCAACGCGAGGTAGCGTAGCACATCGCGCTCGCGCTCGGAAAGCTCGGTGCATTCGCCGCTCTCGAAGCGAGCCACGCTCTGGCCGAAATCGATCGTCGCCACGGCCAGCGTGAGCGTTTCGCTCACCGGCTGACGTTCCGGGGCGCGACGCAGGACCGCTTCGACACGCGCGAGCAGTTCGCGCACGCTGAAGGGCTTTACCACATAATCGTCCGCCCCGAGACGCAGACCGCGCACGCGATCATTTTCCTCGCCACGGGCCGAGAGGATGATCACCGGTGTCCCCGGACGTTCCCGACGCAACGCCTTCAAAATGTCGAAGCCACTGGCATGCGGCAGCACGAGATCGAGCAGCATGAGGTCAAAGGTCGCGCTCAAGGCCAGCTTCATGCCCTTCTCGCCATCGCCCGCCTCCAAGGTCGTGTGACCGGCGAACTTGAGAGCATCAAGGACGCCGCGACGGATCGCGGCGTCGTCTTCGATGACTAGAATGGTGTGCATGAGTGGAGGTTAAATGATGAATGACGAATGGGGAATGACGAAATCAGGCGGCTCAAAGTGGTCCGCACAGTCCTCTGTGCGGCGCTCCGCTAGCATGACCGACTCTTATTTTCCAGAAGCGGTCGCTCCTGCGGAGACTCAACACATCAAGTGCATCAGCCGCCTTCGACGCCCGCACAGAGGACTGTGCGGACCACTCTGACGGTCACTTCTCCCACGCGATGCCTTTTTTCTCCGCCTGCGTGCGCAGTGCCTTCACCATCGCGGTGTCCAGCGTGTCGTTCTTGGCGGACTCCTTGCGTTGGGTGGTGACGTAGGCCTCGCGTTCCTTGTTCAGGGTCAGCACCTTCTTTTGAATCTCCGCACGCTCGGCGGTTTTCTTCACGAGGTGGGCCTTGCGTTCCTCGACGGTCATTTTCTTCATCTCCTCGGGCAGATCAGCCTCTTTGACCTTGGTGATGTCGAAGCTCTTGTCCTTGCTGGCATCCACGAGATCCCAGCCGCTGTTGAAATAATTCGCGCTGGCCTTGCTGACGATGCGCTGTACCTGCGCCCCTGATTCAGGCTTCGCGGCGGCATTGCTGTCCTGCGCGACCTGACGGGCCTTCGCCGCTGGAGCCGCGCTGCCATAGTTGATGTAGGTCTTGTTCAGCTCCTCGTTGAGCCTCACGATCTCTTTATCCTGCGGCGCTTCAATGTGAACGATGGCCTGGTTTTGGTCGATCACGAGGTATTTGCCGTCCGCGAGCAGCGCGCCCTGGTTCCAATGCTCCGCGATGCCCTGCGCCTCGCCGCCGCAATGGATCGTGTTCACAATGATGCCCTTGGCGATGGAGTCTTTGCAGCTCTGCTTCGAATCAATCGGCCCCTGCGTGAACGGTTCGTTGCCAGCGATGAAGATCGCTTTGTAAACCTTCGGATTCGCATCCCAGGCAAGGTCCAATGTCGCCCGCTGGATCACCGCGCCGCAGTATTCCTCTCCGCCGTTCGTCGTCAGCGCGAACAGCTCTTCGGAGACCTTGTCGAGATCGCGCGTGAGCGGCTGAATCTGGCGAATCCAGTGCTCTTTTGATTTCAACGCGTCTTTGCCATATTCATAGAGTGCCACCTGCACGACGGGCGTTTTGCCATCCTGCTTGGCGGTGATGAATTCGTTCACCAGCTTCCAGAGCTGCGTTTTTGCCTGTTCGATGAGGCCCTGCATGCTGCCGCTGGTGTCGAGCAACACGGCAATCTGCACGAGTGGCGCGTCAGTAACGGTTTCGACCTCGGTGACTTCCGCCACAGGTGTGGGCGGTTGAATTTCTTTGGCGATGGCGATGCACGCGGTCAGAGCCGTGGCGATGAGGATGTGTTTCGTTTTCATGGATGTGGTTTGGGTGGAGTGGACAGGAGAAATTCAGCGGACGAGCACGATCTGGCCGCGATGCTCCAGCAGCAGCTCGCCACGCAGCGCGAGGAGGCTCTGGCGGTTGTCAGCGGCGAGTTCATCGACCAAGCGGCCAAACTCGGCGCTGCCGATCTCGATGGTGCGATCTGGTGCACGTTCGGCCCGGGAGGCATTCGCATCGCTCCAGCGGTTGCCTTTGTTGAAAAAGGCTCCGGCCTGCACCTGCTGCACGCTGGTGATCTCGACAGCATTCATCTTGTCATCGAGGAAGCGATTGCGGACATTGAGCTGCTTCGACTCGACTGCTTTCTGTAAATTGCCGGCCTGTGACACGGCGGCGGGACCGCTGCGCATTTTCATCGCTTTGTCGCTGTAGTTGAAGGCTGCCTTGCTGGCGTTCGCAGGCGCAGCGGCCAGTGATGTGCCCTCTTCGGCCAGGAAGGCGGTGTACTCGGTCAAAATGCCGAACTGGGTCGAGAGACGGACGATTTCGCTCACCAACTCGGTCGTGTTGGCCGCCGCGCCATCAGCACCGAGGTCACGAATCGCCTCGCTGAGCACGGCGATCTTATTGCTGGCCCACAAGCGGGCCACGAAGGCATTCGCGGTGCTCGCTTTGTCGAGATTGAAGGTGAAATCGAACTTCCGCTCGCCCTCTGCTGAAGCGCCCGTGAGTTGGAAGTGCAGCGGGGCTTCGCCGCGATACGTGCCGGAGAGCAGAATCTGCTCGCCTTCAAACACATCGGGCAGCGGCGATGGAATCAGGTCACTCACGCGATTCGGATCATCCAGCACACGCAGAGCAGGCCTCGTGAGCAACGGACCACGCAGACGATCAAACACACGACCGACTTTGACCTCCACATCCTCCTTCGGCAGCACAAACTCCGCACTGGCACGAGTGTCACGGGCGATGCGTGAGAGCAGCGGCGTGTTCACATCCACACCAACGCCGAAGGTGAAGACACGACGCTGATGCGGATTTCCCTTCGCCACCGCTTCACGAATCGCCTTCTCCGAGGTCTGGCCAATGGTCGGCAGGCCGTCGGTGAGGAACAGCACGAGCGGCAGCATGCCATCGAGCGGCTTCTGCCGCAGCGCTTCGACCACGGAGTCATGAATGTTCGTGCCGCCGCTCACCCGCAGGGCGCTGATGTAATCACGCGCCTGCTTCGTCGTCTCCGCGTTCTTGATGACCGGCTGCGCGGCGAACATCTCGACCGCTTCGTTATAGACGATGAGGTTGAAGCCTTCGCCATCGTTCAAACCTTCGATCACCTGCAACGCCGCCGCCTTGACTTGATCCAGCTTCGGTCCCGCCATGCTGCCGCTGCGGTCGATGACGAGTGTCACTTCGCGTTTGATGGGCGCTGCATCCGCTTTTGGCTTCGGAGGCGCGATCATGACGAGAAAATAGCCGCCGCCGATCTTCGGATCGGGATAAGCGAGCAACGAGGCAGTCATTTCATCCTTCGTCTCACGCAGCAGCGACACACGGAAGGCTCCCGGGTCTTTGGTTTCGCACGAGAGGCTCGCTTCGTTGCCGCTCGGCTGCTTCACGGCGATCTCATG